>NZLV01000126.1 GCA_002694345.1 Maricaulis sp. | reverse complement strand
TCTGCCACCGTGACCAGCCATTCCTCCGAAGACTATCTCAACCGCCCTGACAGTTGCGGCCCGGCCGTTCCGGTCTCGGACCTCAAGATCATGAGCCCCGACGGAACACGGGAAATGCCGGTTGGCGAGGTCGGCGAATTGTGGGCCCGGGGCCCGCAGATCGTGGCCGGATACTGGAACAACCCGGAGGCCACGGCCGAAACCTTCGTCGAGGGCTGGATCAAGACCGGCGACCTGGCCAAGCTGGACGAGGAAGGCTTCTGCTTCATCGTCGACCGGGCCAAGGACATCATCATCCGCGGCGGCGAGAACATCTATTCCACCGAGGTGGAGAATGTCCTCTATGACCATCCGGCGGTGACCGATGCCGCCCTGATCGGCATTCCGCACCGCACGCTGGGCGAGGAACCGGCAGCCGTCGTGCATCTGGCGCCCGGCCACAGCGCCAGCGAGGCCGAGCTTCAGGATTGGGTGCGCCAGCATCTGGCCGGGTTCAAGGTGCCGGTGCGCATCCTGTTCTCCGGTGAGACCCTGCCGCGCAATGCCAATGGCAAGATCATGAAGAGCGATCTGAAACCCCTGTTCGAGGCCGAGATCGAGGCCCGCCAGGCGGCCGGGGTCGCCTGAACGGATCACTGACATAGATAAAGCACAGGCGGACCCGGAAAACCGGGCCGTTCGCATCCAAGGGGAGAGACCAAGATGAGCCTGCTTGCCAGCTTGCTGACAGCCGGAATGACCAGCCTGGCCCAGCCGGGCGGATACACGCCGCCGGACTATGACGAGCCCAGCCACTGGCTGTGCCGCCCGGGCCGCGAGGACGCCTGCGCCGTGAATATCGACGCCACGGTGATCGAGGCCGACGGCACGACCACGGTCGAACACCATGTCATCGCCGAGGATCCGGCGATCGACTGCTTCTACGTCTATCCGACCGTGTCCAATGACGAGACGCCGAACAGTGATCTCGTTGCCAATGATGAGGAGCACCGGGTGATCGAGGCGCAGTTTGCGCGCTTCAACTCGGTCTGCCGCCCCTTCGCCCCGGTGTATCGCCAGGTCACGCTGACCGCCCTGCGCTCCATGATGGCCGGCAATACCGATACCGGCGCGGATGGCGTGATGGGCTATCTGGATGTTGCCGCTTCCTTCCGCCACTACATGGAACACGACAATGACGGCCGGCCCTTCGTGCTGATCGGTCATTCCCAGGGCACGCGCATGCTGACCCAGCTGGTGGCCCGCGAAATCGACGGCACGCCGCTGCAGGACCAGATGCTGTCTGCCCTCCTGATCGGCTTCAACGTCACCCAACCGGTCGATGCGGAAACCGGCGGATCCTTCCAGTCCGTCGCGCCCTGCACCGGACCGGAGGATACCGGCTGCGTGATCGCCTATGTCAGCTTCCGCGACACCAATCCGCCGCCGGAAGGCTCGCGCTTTGCCAATTCCGGTGACCCGGCCACCCGCGTGATGTGTACCAATCCGGCCGATTTGTCCGGCGCCCACGGCAATGTCGAATTCGACGCCTATCTCAACACCCGCAGTGCCTTCACCTCATCCGGCGTGATGGGTGCCTGGGTCGAGGGCGGTCCGGAGATCGATACGCCCTTCGTCAAGGTTCCCGGTCTCTTGTCCGGGGAATGCGCGGACAATGAACACGGCCAGTATCTGGCCCTGACCGTCCATGGCGATCCGTCCGACCCGCGCACCGACACGATCGTCGGCGATGTGATGACGCCGGATGGCAATATTCTCGCGGACTGGGGCCTGCACCTGGTCGATTTCGGCATTGTGCAGGGCGATCTCGTCGAGTTTGTCGGCGCCCAGGCTGAACTGCACGGCGCGGACTGACCGCACGCGATCCGGAAACAGGACGGGCGGCCCCGCAAGGCCGCCCGTTTTTGTTTGCGCGATGGCCGCGGCGGATCAGACGAAGATCGCGACGCTCTGCATACCGGTGATCACCGGAGTGCGGTCGGCATTCCAGACCTGCATGATCTGGCTGGACGAGCCGTCGCGGGCCAGATCGGCGGTCGAGCGGGTCAACCACCAGCCATCCGTGGTCACCGGTTCCGCGGTCAGCAGATTGACGTGCCAGGTCATCGAGCTGATCGGACCGGGCTTTTCGAACAGGGCCATGGCCGCGGGCGGCAAGGCGTCACCAATGGCCATCATCTCGACCATGGGGTGCAAACCCTCGCGTTCCTTGAGGCGGCCCCAGCGCATGAAGTCCGGCTCATGCCGCTTGTCGATGGGCAGAGCGTGCCGGAATTCCATGTTGTTGGTGAAGAATTTCGGATCCGGATGGGTTGGCGCCGGCACGGCGTCGGCGAAATCGGGCACTTCCGGGCAGATGGACGGAGCGGCATAGTCGATCGTGGATTCCAGCGCGGTCATGAAGACGAAGAGCGCCTTCAGTCCCAGCTTGCCATCGCCATAGACACTCGCCTCGATGAAGGCCGCCGTGCGTCCGCGGCGCAGCAGTTCGGTCTTCACTTCGACCTCGCCCGCCAGCGGTCCGACAAAGGCGATCTGGGCCGACCGCAGGGGCGGCAGATCATCCTGCGAGCGCAGGGCGGCTTCCAGGGCCAGAGCCGCGCTGACTCCGCCATAGGCGGTGCGCCCCTGCATCCAGGTTTCGGGGATCCGCGCGGACAGGCTGTTTTCGCCGGTTTCCGCGGCGGCAAGGATATCGATCAGACTCACGATGCGGGTATCTCCTGTGCCAGGGCTTCGGCCTGTTCAAACAGAGCCGGGTCGATTGTCAAACCCGACGCCGCAGCATTCTGTTCCAATTGCTCCGGGCGGCTGACGCCGACAATGGCGGCCGCCACGTTCGGCTCGCGCAGCACCCAGGCCAGACAGAATTGGGCCAGGGTGACGCCGGCCTGCTCGGCGAGCGGCTTCATGGCGTGAACCGCCTCGATCACTTCCGGCCGCAGCCAATGGCCCATTTGACGGTTCATCGTGTCCTGGGCGGCGCGGCTGTCATCCGGAAGGGGCTGGCCCGGCACGTATTTGCCGGACAGGACCCCCTGGGCCAGCGGCGACCAGACCACTTGCGAGATCCCGTTCCCGGCGCACAGGGGAATGACCTTCTCCTCGGGACGGCGCCAGAGCAGGGAATATTGCGGCTGGCTGGAGACGAATTTCTCCACGCCCGGCAGATCCAGCGAGTCCTGGATATTCGCCGGCGACCACTCGGAGAAGCCGAGATAGCGCACCTTGCCGGATTTCACGGCGGCACTGAGGGCCTCCATGGTTTCTTCCAGCGGCGTATTCTTGTCGTAGCGATGGCACTGGTAGAGATCGATATAATCGGTGCCGAGGCGTTTCAGCGAAGCATCGAGCTGTTTCTCGATCTGGGCCTTGGACAGGCCGCTCTCTCCGCCCTGCATCGGGAAGAAGACCTTGGTGCCCAGGATATAGCTGTCACGCTGGCGGTCCTTGAGGGCCTCACCCAGCAAGCTTTCCGCCGCGCCGACACCATAGACATTCGCCGTGTCGATGAAATTGATCCCGAGGTCGAACGCCTTGTCGATGCTGGCGATGGCCTGGTCCCGTTCAATGCCGACCCCGAAGGTCAGCCAGGTCCCCAGGGCGATTTCGGACACGTTGAGATCACTGTCGCCGAGTTTCCGGTATTGCATGGTCAGAACCCCTTGATCAGGACGGATGTGGTCTTGGCGCCGGCCCAGCGATCTGTGGGAATGGCCTGGTAGTCCGGGCCTTCCAGGAAGTCGCGGGCCTCGGCCTCGTCGGCGAACTTCATGACGACCACCTTGTCCAGCGCCCCCTCGCCCTCGAGCATGACGGGCGCCTCGTCAGCGGCCAGAACCTGAATGCGCCGCTCCATGAAAAGCTTGGTGGCGGCTGCCTGGTAAGTGCGGTAGCGGGCCTCATCGGTGAAGTTCAGCATCGCGATCACATAGACACTCATTCGTCTCTCACCTTCTTCAGGCTGTCCTCGACATCGCGCACGGTGGTGTGGGCGACCGGGTGGGAGGATGACAGTCCGCCATCCACGCAGATAGCCTGTCCATTCAGATAGGACGCGGCATCAGACGCCAGGAAGAGCGCCATCGACGCGATCTCCTCCGGCTGGCCGCCACGGCGCAGCGGATTGAGCTGGCCGATCTTGTGTTCCTTGCCGGCCGCGCGGGCCGCCTGGAAAGCCCAGCCGGTCATGCCGGTCTCGGTCAGCCCGGGACAAACCGCATTCACGCGCACCCCGGTTCCGGCCAGGCTCTGGCAAGCGGTCTGGACGACGTTGATCACGCCCGCCTTGGAGGCGGAGTACTGGGCCGGACCGGCGCCAAAGCGCAGCCCGGCGACCGAGGCGGTGCAGATGATGGAACCCCCGCCCCGCTTCATGATTTCCGGAGCGCCATGCTTGATGGCCAGGAAGGGACCGATCAGATTGACCCGCAGGACTTCGGCCCAGACCTCCGGCGTGCCATCGAAGAAATCGCGGACCCCGCCGGTGATCCCGGCATTGGCAAACACGACATCCAGCCCGCCGAACGTCTCGGCGGCCTTCGTCACGGCGGCAATGACGTCGGCTTCCGAACCGGCGTCCATTTGCAGGGCCTCAGCCTTTCCGCCCGCGTCCTTGATGGCGGCAACGGTCTCCGTCACGCCTTCGGAAAGGTCACAGGCGAGTACACGCGCACCGGCCTCGGCGAACATCAGGCTGGCGGCCCGGCCAATGCCCGAGGCGGCGCCGGTGATCAGCGCGGTCTTGCCCTCCAGGCTCATCGCGACACCGGTCATATCGTGGTCCCGCCATCAACGACGATCATCTGGCCGTTGACATAGGAACCGGCATCGGACGCCAAGAAGACCGCCGCGCCGGCCAATTCCTCGGGCAGACCGATACGGCGCATGGGGTGGTTGGAATTAAAGGCCTTCTCGGCCGCCGGGTTGTCCCACAGCGCCTTGGCGAAATCGGTGCGGATCAGGCCCGGCGCAATGCAATTGGTGCGGACATTGTGCTGGCCGTATTCAACGGCGTAATTGCGCGCCAACTGAAAATCGGCCGCCTTGGACACATTGTACGCCCCGATCGTGGTCGAGCCGCGCAGGCCGCCGATCGAGGACACCACGATCAACGACCCCTTCTTCTGCTCGATCATGTCCGGCAGACACATCTGCATCAGCCAGTGATTGGACAGGATGTTGTTGTCGAGGATCTTGCGGAACTGCTCGTCGGACACGCCGGAAATCGGCCCGTAATAGGGGTTGGTCGCGGCGTTGCAGACGCAGATGTCGACCTTGCCGAAAGCTTCGCGCGTCTTGGCCACGAGAGCTTCCAGCGCTTCCTTCTCGGAAATGCTGGCCGGGATGGGGATGGCCTTGCCCTGGCCTTTTTCATTGATCGCGTCCGCGACCTCTTCACACACCGGGCCCTTGCGGCTGGAGATCACGACATTGCCGCCATGGGCCGCAAACTGCTCGGCGATGGCGCGGCCAATCCCGCGCGAGGAGCCGGTGATGATGGCGGTACGGCCTTCAAGGCTGAACAAGGACATGGAGCTCTCCCCTATCGATTTTATCGTTTTGATGTCTGGTGTTACTTGGCACCGGCCTGACGGGCGAACTCCCAGGCGGCCTGGGCCAGCGGCACGACGCGGGCCGCGGCGGCCTCGGCCTGGTCGCTGGAGGCATTGCCGTCGATGATGCGCTTCTTGATGCCCTGGCAGATGCCGACCAGGCGGAACAGATTGTAGGCGAAATACCATTCCAGCTGGGGCACACCGGAACGACCGGTCAGCTCGCAATACAGACCCACCATCTCATCCAGCGTCGGAATGCCCGTTGCCGCATGGTCCACGCCGGCAAGACCGGCCCCCTGGCCGGACGGCAGGGACCATTGCATGGCCAGATAGGTGAAATCGGCGAGCGGATCGCCCAGGGTCGACAATTCCCAGTCCAGAACGGCGCGGATATCCGTGCCGTCCGGCGCGAACATGGCATTGTCGATGCGGTAATCGCCATGGATGATGGAGACGCGTTCCTGCTCCGGCACCGTGTCCGGCAGGTAGGCGATCAGGTTTTCGACCTCGGGAACATGATCGGTTTCGGAAGCGCGGTATTGTTTGGTCCAACGCCCAACCTGGCGGACGAAGAAATTGCCCGGGCGGCCGTAATCGCCCAGACCGATCGCCTCATGGTCGATATTGTGCAGCTGGGCCAGGGTGGAGACGAGATTGCGGTACATCTCGGTCCGGGCCTGCGGGGTTTCATCCGGCAGGAGACCATTGGCGAGCGAGCGCCCCTCGACCATTTCCATCACGTAGAACATCGAACCGATGACGCCATCGTCCTCGCACAGGACGTAGGGCCGGGCGACGGGGAAGCCGGTCGGGTGCAGTGCCGAAATCAGCTTGTATTCCCGGTCAACCGCATGGGCGGAGGGCAGGATCGGACCGAAGGGTTTGCGGCGCAGGACATAGCGGGACGCACCGGCATCGAGACGATAGGTCGGATTGGACTGGCCGCCGGGGAATTTGTGCAGGGAGACCGGTCCGGAAAAGCCCTCGATCCGGCTGGTCAGCCAGGCTTCCAGCCTGCCCAGATCAATATCCTCGGCCCGGCTCAAGGCAGCAGCGTCCGATCCCATTACCCCATCCTCCTCGCATCCTGTTCGCATGTGCGGCATGTGAGGAGGAAGGCTACAGCATACCCTTTCCTCGGTAAACGATCAGATCCGGCATGCTGCACATGCGCAGTTGATCGTTGAAAAACATAGAAACTCAGGTCGTTGCGAGAAACTTTTCGTGAGGGGAGATTTCCATACCGTTTCTGCTATGATGCCGAATTCATGGAATAGGCTAGAACAGTTCTCAGTTGACGTGACCGTCACCTCGAACTCTGCTAAGCGAATGATATGATTGCGACACCAAAAACCGCGGACAATGCGAAGACGCGCCGCTTCCAGGAGAAGCGGGAGCGCATCCTGGATGCGGCGGCCCTGCTCATAAACCGGCACGGCGTGCGCGGCATGACTTTCGTCGACGTCGCGCAACTGGTCGACCTCAACACGACCAGCATCACCTATTATTTCAAGCGCAAGGAATTGCTCGCCGCAGCGGTGATGGAACGCTCGCTGCAGCGGATCGAAGCGCTGGTGGAGGAAGCCAGCCAGGGGAAGGATCCGCGCGAACGGATTGCCCGCTATATCCGGCTGACCTTCAATCTGCAGGCCTCGATTGCCACGGATAATGCCCGGCCGATCGCCTTCATTTCCGACATTCGCGCCCTGAACGAGCCGTTCAATTCCGATCTGACGCAGCGCTATATCGAGGTGTTCCGCAAGCTGCGGACCTTCTTCGATCCGCCCAAGACGGAGACCGAGAAGACGCTCGGCACGATCCGCGCCCACGTCCTGGTCCAGAACATGTTCTGGCTGCCAGCCTGGATCTCGCAGTATTCGACCGGCGACTATGACCGCGTCTGCAATCGCATGATCGAGATTTTCGAGACCGGGTTTGCCAAGGCGGACTCCGGCTGGTCGCCGCGACTGCTGCAGATCGACGAGAGCTCGCTGAAGGTCGGGATTGAAGGCATGCCGGGCAATTTCGCCCGCGCCGCCACTTTCCTGATCAATGAGCGCGGCTATCGCGGCGCCTCGGTCGAACAGATCGCCTCGGAACTGAATGTCACCAAGGGCAGCTTCTATCACCATCTGGAAGCCAAGGATGACCTCGTCCTGGAATGCTTCCGCCGCTCCTATGGCCGGATCTCCCTGGTCCAGCGCGCGGCCGCACGGGCGGATGGCGATCACTGGCAGCAGATCTCCTCATCCATGGCGACCCTGCTGAATGCCCAGCTCTATTCGGAATTCCCGCTGCTGCGCACCACGGCCCTGCAGGCCCTGCCGACCGAGC
>NZLV01000125.1 GCA_002694345.1 Maricaulis sp. | reverse complement strand
CATCGGACGGGGTGGCGCGACTTTCCCGCTTTAAGTATGCCGATACAGGCTCGACCGCCCGAATCTTCCGCCCTCCCGACCCAGGACCCCGACATGCCGGACACCCCCCTCGCCCCAATCGATAAACTCCGGCAAATCATGGCCAAACTCCGGGATCCCGATGGCGGCTGCCCCTGGGACTTGGAACAGGACTTCAGCACCATTGCCCCCTACACGATCGAAGAGGCCTATGAGGTCGCAGACGCAATTGAGCGCGGACACTTCGGTGAGCTGAAGGACGAGCTGGGCGACCTCCTGCTTCAGGTCATCTTCCACAGCCAGATGGCATCAGAGAAAAACCTGTTTGACTTCAACGACGTCTGTCGGGCGATCAATGACAAGATGATCCGCCGTCACCCGCACGTCTTCGGCGATGCCACCACACGCGACAGCGAAACCCAGACGGCGGAATGGGAGACCATCAAGGCAGCCGAGAGGCAGCAGTCCGACAAGGGCGACGGCGTCCTGGACGATATTCCGGTGGCTCTGCCCGCCCTCAAACGCGCCCAGAAACTTCAAAAGCGCGCTGCACGGGTCGGGTTCGACTGGCCGGACGCCGAGCAGGTCTTCGCCAAGATCGATGAAGAGATCGGTGAGGTGCGCGAAGCCATGGCGCGCAACCACGCCGAGGAAATCGCGGAAGAAATTGGCGATTTACTGTTTGTTTGTGCAAACTTGGGGCGGAAACTCAAAGTGGATGCTGAAGCCGCAACCCGCTCCGCGAACGCCAAGTTCGAGCGGCGCTTTCGCCATATCGAAGCGCGGCTGCGCGATCAGGGCCGGTCTCCCGACGATGCCAGCCTGGACGAAATGGAAACCCTGTGGAATGAGGCGAAAGCCGCCGACAAGGCCGCCAAACCGACCTAGTACTCATCCTCGGGCGGCGGCTCTGCAATCCCCTGCGGGACCGCGACCTCCGGGAATTGCGCCCGGAACCGCCCAGCCTGCACGGGCGGCAGACGAACCTCCACCGTGCTGGCCCCGGTTTCCGGGTCAATCCTGGTATCGAGAATGTCGCCATTCTCATGCAGCCAGGCCAGAGCCCGGGCCTGGGAAGGCTCTACGCGGATCACCAGCTTCTCATCATCCCGGGCGAGCGCCTTCTCCACCGCTTGCATCAGCAGGTCGACACCCTGCCCCGTGACAGCAGAGATCGGCAGCTTGATCGCCCGCTCTGCCTTGAGATTCGCCACATGCGTCGTGTAGGCCAAGTCCTCTGCAGCATCGGCGTCCAGGCAATCCGCCTTGTTCCAGGCCTCGATCATCGCCTGTTCGTGCTGCGGGCCTGCTTCGATGGCATCCAGAACGGATTCCACATCCTGGATCCGGCCCTCGCGATCCGGATCGGATGCGTCGATGACATGGACCAGCAGATCGGCCACGCGGACTTCTTCCAGCGTCGCCCGGAAGGCTGCAATCAGTTCGGTCGGCAAATCGGTGATGAAGCCGACTGTGTCGGACAGGAGAAGGGTCGTTCCGTTTTCCAGCTCCAGCGCCCGAACGGTCGGGTCCAGCGTGGCAAACGGCATGTCCTGCGCGAAAACGCCCGCACCGGTCAGACGGTTGAACAGGGTCGACTTGCCGGCATTGGTATAGCCGACCAGGGCCACTGTGGGGTACGGCACATCCTGCCGCTGGGCCCGGTGCAGACCACGCGTCCGGCGCACTTCTTCGAGCTGCCGGCGCAGCTTGGCCATTTTTTCGTTGAGCAGGCGGCGGTCGGTCTCGATCTGGGTTTCACCCGGACCGGCGAGGAAGCCGCGGCCACCCCGTTGGCGCTCCAGGTGGGTCCAGGTCCGCACCAGGCGGGAGCGTTCATAGGCCAGCCTGGCCAATTCGACCTGGAGCACGCCTTCCTTGGTTCGGGCGCGCTGCCCGAAAATTTCCAGGATCAGGCCCGTCCGGTCGATCACCTTGACGTTCCACGCCTTTTCCAGATTTCGCTGCTGGATCGGAGACAGCGCCGTATCGATCACGGCAACATCGGCCTGACCATCGACGACCCGCTCTTTCAGCTCTGCGAGCTTGCCGCGACCGAAATAGCGGCCGGCGTCGATCTTGCGCATGGGCGCAATGAAGGCCTCGGCCACTTCAAGGTCGAGGGCTTCAGCCAGCCCCGTGGCTTCCTCAAGCCGGGCCTCGGCGCGGCTCAGGCCGTCACGGCCGGTGGGATGGATGACAAGGGCGCGGGAAACCGGCGCCTCGCGCTCGATCAATCGGTGGCGCTCTCAGCTACCGTGCCGTCTTCATCGGACTTTTCGCCTTCGAACAACTGAACCGGGGCTGCCGGCATGATGGTCGAAATGGCGTGCTTGTAGACCAGCTGGGACAAGCCGTCCCGGCGAAGAAGGACACAGAAATTATCGAACCAGGTCACAACACCCTGAAGCTTGACCCCGTTAACCAGGAAAATGGTGAGCGGTGTCTTGGTCTTACGCACTGAATTCAGGAATGCGTCCTGCAGATTTTGTTTTTTGTCGTGCGACATGATGGCTCCAAAAGCGCCGTTGCAAATGCGATTCGGGAAATAGGGTATACAGGCCCGGCAACACCCTGCAACCTTCTCATCTTGCTGGCAGACTTGGAACCGGCCCTACTGGGCGGCCAGATAGGTCTCTCGCAAGAGCGATCCCAATGATCCCGGGGCCCCGTTTCCGACCGGCCGATCATCGATCCGGACCACGGGCGTGACAAAGGTTGTGGCCGACGTGATGAAGGCTTCGCGAGCGCCGTGTGCTTCATCCAGGGTAAATCCGCGCTCTTCGACGTCATAGCCCGCGTCGCGGGCCAGCCGCAGAATGGTTGCGCGTGTGATCCCATGCAGGATGGCATGGTCCGCAGGCCGCGTGACCAGCACGCCCTCTGCCGTCACGATCCATGCATTGCTCGAGGCTCCTTCGGTAACGAAGCCCTCATCGTCGACCTGCCAAGCCTCGAAAGCACCGGCTTCACGGGCGGCCTGTTTCGCCAGCACATTGGGCAGTAGATTGACCGTCTTGATATCGCAACGCCCCCACCTCTGGTCCGGCAAGCTGATCACACCAATGCCCCGCTCTGCCCGGGCATCTGCCGCAGCGAAGTCCACCCGCTTGGCGGTCATGACGAGGGTCGGGCGTGTTCCGGCCGGCGGAAACACGTGGTCCCGGCGCGCCGCGCCCCGGGAAATTTCCAGATAGACCAGCCCTTCATCCACCCGATTGCGGCGCAGCAGTTCACCAATGACCAGGCGTAACGCAGGCACCCCGATCGGCATCGGAATCCTGAGCTCGCCGAGAGATCGTTTCAGGCGCTCGAAATGACCTTCCGAATCCAGCAAATGCCCGTGACGGACGCTCCAGACCTCGTAGATCGCATCGCCGAACAGAAACCCGCGATCATCGATTGAAATCGACGCCTGAGCGTGGGGCAGGAACCGGCCATTGACGTAGGAAAAGCGGGACACGGCTTAACTCTCAATTTCGGATGAAAAGGGCCCAGATCGCGGCAACAGCCGCCAGAACTTCCAGACGCCCCAACACCATGGCGGAAATAAGGATGGGCTTGGCGCTGTCGGCAATATCCCGCCAGCCATCCCCGGCCTGAACTTCGTTCAGCAACGGCCCGATATTCGCGAGGGCCGAGGCATTGGCGAGGAATCCCGTCACGAAATCCATTCCTGTCAGGCTGAGCAAGACCGTGCCCAGGCCCAGACAGGCCAGAAAGCCCAGAACATAGGCCCAGATACCGATCAGGGCCGTGTCTCGGGCTGGTCGGCCGCGAAAACTGACGGGGACAATGCTGGACGGATCCGCCAGTACGGCGAGTTCTGAACCCATGCGGCGCCAGAGCAGGAGAATTCTGGACACCTTGATCCCCCCAGTAGTCGAGGCCGCCGCGCCACCAATCAACGCCACAAAAACCGCCGCGATCGGCACGGGCGACAGCGTTCCGGCAACGGAATAGCCGGAGGTCGTGACCATGAAGAGCGCGTCCAGCACATGCGTATGCGCCATGTGCGGTGCGGCCACCATGTAGAGCGCTGCCAGACCGGTCGTGAGAATGCCGATCCCGACCAGGTCCGGATCCTTCAGGACGCCCCGGTCCCGCAATACGTCCCAGAACAACGCAATATTCACACTGCCCGCAAGGCTGCCCGCGGCTACGGCCAGTGTTGCCGCAGGCCCGAAGGTCGGCAAGAGACCGCCATCCGCCGGCGTATAGCCGCTCGTCGAGACTGCCCCCATGGCCAGTACCGTCGCATTGAACAGCCCGGTTCCGGAGAACAGCAGGGCCAACCAGACCAGGCTTGTGATCACGGCATAAATGATGCCGACCCGCCGGGCTGACAGGGCCAGATGCGAAAACACATTGTCCGAGCGAACCGTAAGCAAGGGCGAGCGCCGGATGGCCGGAACATCCCGGTCAAGCGCCGCAAAGATCGCGATCGCCAGCAAAAGCGTCCCATAGCCGCCAAACCACGCCATGATCGCGCGCCAGAAGACGAGAGATCGCGGCAATTGATCGGCCGGAAGCAGGGTCGCGCCGGTCGTGGTGACCGCGGAATAGGCCTCGAACAGGGAATCGATGGTGTCGAAATAGCCGGAGATCCAGAAGGGCAAGGCGGCCACAGCCGGCGTGGTCACCCAGGCCAGCAATGCCAAGCCCAGCGCATCCAGGGCACTGGCCCGAAATCGCATGCCGCGCGTGGCGGCGAGGATCAGCAGTCCGGGCACCAGGGCGAGGCCGGCGGAAATCAGGAAGAAGGGGGCCAGATGCGGCTCACCGACCCCCACCGCAGCCAGTGAGGCCAGAAGCGAGATGAAGGCGACCAGCACCCAGAGCGCGCCCAGGGGCCGGAGGAGAGCGGCCAGAGACATGGGCTAGAAATACTCGAGGCTGACGCGGAAGAGATGCTCGACCTTGGGAATGAGTGCCGTATTGCAGAACAGGAGCACACGGTCATTTTCCCGGATCCGGCCCTGGTCGCAGGGCAGGATCACCTTGTCGCCACGCACCACGGCCCCGAGCGCCACCCCATCCGGCAATTCCAGTTCTTCCAGCGTCTTGCCAACCAGCGGTGAGGTCGACAGCGCGACCCCTTCCAAGGCTTCCG
>NZLV01000124.1 GCA_002694345.1 Maricaulis sp. | reverse complement strand
TCCGAGGATATCCAGCGCGATGTCCTCGATGGCGTGGCCAGCCGCGGCGATGAGGTCAAACGCCCCGTATCCCGCGACCCCAGGGGCCGGACCCATCCCCGAAATGTCCGCGTTATCCCCAAAAGCCGGGACTTTCATTGAGGCGCGAAGCCACGCGCAAACATCGCGCATTTCAATGAAAAGAGGTGCCAAACAGGGTCGGGAAGGGCTCGGAACGGGTCCAGGATGGGTCCAGAGTGGGATCAGAAGCTGAACGGATCGGCATCAGAACGGGTTCGTGATAGGGTCACGGGTTCAGGGACGGGTGGTCAAGGTGTGGTATCTGAATAGCAGGTGAGAGGTTCGGGCGGCGGCGAGATGTCGGCTGGAACGAAAGCGTGTGAGGACCACAGGCGTTCGCGGTTGGTCATGGTTGAGATCGATTGCCATGCATCATCGCGTCGAGCACAGGCTGTGGACGCCGTGTCACGTGCCCTGAGCGAGTCAATGAAACAGGTCCGTTCGAGATCATGCCAATTGTACGCAAGAACCATGGGATCTTGTGCGTCAGCGTCTTCAATCGGGACGCGGGGGAGCGCGTGAAAAAGGTCGAGCGCGCGTCTTACCGGTTCGCAATTCCCCAGACGATCATGGAACTGAAGGGTGCGGATAATTCCGTCACCCTCTTCCAGAGACAGGACAACATCATCGGGCCAGTTCGCCCAGCTGGTGAGCAGGGGTGCCGTCATGGCTTCCAGATGCGCGGCCTGTCCAGATTGTTCCGAGCGTTCCAATTGAATTGAAGCAAGCCGAATACGCGCAAGAGTGAGCGGCCACCCCAAATGACCGTCGTCTTCGATGGTTTCGATGAGTTCCCGTGCGGTGACGATTCTGCCTTCGTCGAGAAGCCGCTCCACGAGCTCTGTTCGGGGGAGTGCGGAATAGCGGTGTTCGAAAAAGTCGAGTTCGCGTGCCCACCCATCCGGCGCTTCCCCCGTTTGAATGGTTTCGCCGATCAAGACATCACCGTCTTCAATGGCGACTTCCAGGTAGAGGGCCTCATTCTGATCGAGTGCTTCGAGCCCCTCCCGCCAGGTCGCAAGCGCTGAATCGAAGCCATGGGCTGCATAGGTAAGATAAACGGCCTGTTCCCAATCCAGTGCGTTTTGAGTGCCGCCGTAGAAGCCAACCCTGTTTGGGTGGCGTGCAGCATCGAGCATCCAGCGGGCCGCTCGATCATTCTGCCCGAGCGCCGCGTAGGCCTGACCGAGCATCCGCCGAGTATCCATATACCGACCCGGATGTGTCGGCGGGTAAAATTCAGCAACGCGAAGCCAGGGAAGTTGTTTGGCGGCGAGTTCGCGGCCGCCCAGCTTGTCATACCCTGAAAAAATGCCGGGCCCCGGGACGAGCCGGGTTGCGGAAATCCAAGCGGCGACCGCGTTTCGCGGCATCCATGCAGTGTCCCGCCACACATGGTGAGCGCCCTGAGCCTGGCCAACTGGCGGGCCCGCAAAAAGCGCGATCAGCACGGTGATCGACGCGATCAAGGCAATTACCTTAGCGCGCATTTTCTTCCCCTTCTCCCAACAGGATTGCGCATTCGGGGCTTGGCTTCCAGTGGGAAGAGGGGGGCTGGGTCCCGGCTCTTCGCCCCGCTTTCGCGGGGCAGGAGCTTGCGCCCGCGAAGGCGGGTGGCCGGGATGACAAGGGGAGGGCTTGGAGTGTTGGTGAGTTCCGAACCATCTCCACCCAGCCCATCAAACGCCGTCATCCCCCGGCTTGGCCGGGGGACCTCACCCAACCCGCCAACAGGTTAGCTCAGGTCCCCCGGATGCCCTGCGGGCACCGTGGGATGACGGGTGAAATTGGAAGGTATGGGGAGGAAAGCGCTGAGTTTCCGAACCCGAAGGGTTCACAAGCGCGACGGCGCGTCGGCCCCTGATGGGCCGCCCACCGGAGGCGTCCGCGGAGCGGACTGCCGTGAGATTAAAAAACCGGCGAAGGGTGGTGGAGCCGAGGGGAATCGAACCCCTGACCTCGTCATTGCGAACGACGCGCTCTCCCAACTGAGCTACGGCCCCGTCACCTTGGATTGGCGAAATACGAGCCTCTTGCAGCGCAGTCAAGCATGCGCTTCTGGACGTTGCACGCCCTGGCAGGCTAGAAGCGAGGAAACAGACAAATGGCGAGGACACAAAGCCCATGTCACCGATTGACGGCCTGATCATCTACATCATTCACCCGCTGCTCCAGCTCCTGTGGATCGTGGTCCTTGTGGGTGTGATCCTGAGCTGGCTGATCAGCTTCAATGTGGTGAACACGCACAATCAGTTCGTCGCCATGCTGTGGCGGATCACGAATGCGATCACCGAGCCGCTTCTGGCCCCGATCCGCCGCATCCTGCCGCCGCTTGGGGGCATGGATTTCTCGCCCATCGTGCTTCTTCTGCTGATCGGTTTTGTCCAGGGCTATGTCCTGGTGGAGCTGATGCGCCTGTTCTGACCGGGTGCGCTTTGTTGCGGACACGGACGGGCTGACTCTTCAGGTTCGCCTGACCCCCAATGCCTCCAGGGATGTGATCGAGGCCTGGCGCGCGGCCTCGGACGGCAGCGTTCACTTGGCGGTGAAGGTGCGGGCCGTGCCGGAGAAGGGCAAGGCGAATGCAGCATTGGTTGCACTGTTGGCCAAGCAGCTGGGACTTCCCAAACGCGATGTGGATGTTATACGCGGCGCGACATCCCGTCTGAAAACCGTGCGCATCGCTGTCGAGGGGGCGGCCCTCCAGCCTGTCGCGGCCCTGCTGGAGGCTGTTCCGGATGAGTGCTCAACTGATTGATGGCAAGGCTGTCGCTGCGGAGATCGATGCGCGGGCGGGTGAAGTTGGCGCTGAACTCGCCAAGACAATTGGACGGGCCCCCTGCCTGGCCGTGGTGCTGATCGGCGATGATCCGGCCAGCGATGTCTATGTCCGCAACAAGGTGAAGCGCACCGAGGCGGCGGGTCTCAAATCCCTCGAATTCCGAAAGCCGGCTGCAACGACCGAGGCCGAGGCCATCGAGATCGTGCGTCAGCTCAATGCCGATGACACGGTCGACGGCATTCTGGTCCAGATGCCGCTGCCGGATCATATCGATGCCAACCGGGTGATCGGCGAAATCGACCCGGACAAGGATGTCGACGGTCTGACCGATGTGAGTGCCGGCCGGATCGTGCTGGGCAAGCCGGGCCTGCGCCCCTGCACGCCGGCGGGCTGTGTCCTGCTGGCCGAGCGCGCGCTGGGGGATTTGTCGGGCAAGAACGTCGTCGTGATCGGACGCTCCATCCTGGTCGGCAAGCCGGCGGCGCTGCTATTCTTGGAAAAGAACGCCACCGTCACCATCGCGCATTCGCGCACCGCGGATCTGCCGGCCCTGTGCCGCACGGCGGATATTCTGGTGCCGGCTGTCGGCCGCCCGGAAATGGTGAAGGGGGACTGGGTGAAGCCCGGCGCCTGTGTGCTCGATGTCGGGATCAACCGGATTGACGCGCCGGAGCGGGGCGAGGGCAAGACCCGTTTGGTCGGTGATGCCGCCTTTGACGAGATTGTCGGCCATGCGGGTTGGATCACACCGGTCCCCGGCGGAATTGGTCCGATGACTATTGCCATGCTGCTGCGAAACACCGTAATCGCCGCCGCAACCCGGAGTGGCGTGGCTCTGCCTGCGGATTTTTGAGTCAAATTTCCGGATTTTGTATACAGTTCGGTAAGGCAACTGTTCTAAAGTGCTGAATCGGGAGGGATCAATGTCCAGTCAAGCGCTCAGCGTTTTACATGTTGAAGATGATTTTGCGGATGCCATGCTGGTTCAGCATGCGGTCTGCGAAGCCGGTGACCTGGACATCGAGTTCGAAGTGGCGCGCACCCTCAAGGATGCCAAGCGCTGCCTTCAACGCCGATCCTATGATCTGATCCTGCTGGATCTGCGCCTGCCCGACTCCATTCACCCGACCGATACGCTGGAAACCACGCGCGCCTGCGCCGGGGATACACCGGTCATGATCCTGTCCGGCTCGATCGCCGTGGATGAATCGAAAATTCCCGAAGACGTGTCGCGTCTGGACAAGAATGCCAGCTTCCGCGCGCATTCGGGCAATATGCCGGTGCATCTGGCCCATCTGATCCGTGATGCGGCCGAACACGCCGACGTCCAGACGATCTGACGCGTTTTCACCTGAGCTTTGCTAGGTTTGCCCGCACCGGCGCTTGCCGTCGGTGGCCGTGCGGCTAATCTGACCCCAGATTTTTTCGGGAGATATCAGATGAGCCAGGCAGACGTGATCGACTACAAGATCGGTGGCGAAGACATCCAGTATGTCGAAGTGGAGCTGGATCCGGGCGAAAGCGTCGTCTCGGAAGCCGGTGCAATGATGTACAAATCCCCTTCGGTGAAAATGGATGCCGTGTTCGGGGATGGATCCCAGAAGAGTTCCGGCGTCTGGGGCGCCCTCGCCGGGGCGGGCAAGCGCCTGCTGACCGGGGAAAGCCTGTTCATGACGGTTTTTACCCATGAAGGTCAGGGCAAGGCCCACGCCGCCTTTGCGGCACCGTTTCCCGGCACGATCATCCCGGTCCATCTGCCGGATCTGGGTGGGGAGCTGATCTGCCAGAAGGACAGTTTCCTCGCCGCGGCCAAGGGTGTGTCGATCGGCATTGCACTGCAGAAGCGGATCATGACCGGCCTGTTCGGCGGTGAAGGCTTCATCATGCAGCGCCTGCAGGGCACGGGTTGGTGCTTCATCCACGCCGGCGGCACGCTGATCAAGAAGGATCTGGCTCCGGGCGAGGAAATCCATATAGATACCGGTTGTGTCGTGGCCTACACGCCGGATGTGGAATTCGAGATCGAGCGCGCCGGCAATATCAAATCGATGATCTTCGGTGGCGAAGGCGTGTTCTTTGCCCGCCTGCGCGGTCCGGGCCAGGTCTGGATCCAGTCCATGCCCTTCTCGCGTCTGGCCGGGCGCATCCTGGCCAATGTCCCGGTTGCCGGGTCCGGTCAGGGCGAGGGCTCTGTCCTCGGTCCGCTGGGCTCGATCATGCGGGGGAATTAGACCGATCATTCAGGTCGCGTGCTGCAAAACACCCTATCCCTTGGGGAGAGGGTGGCGGTATCAGCCGGACTCAAAAGGCCACCGAATGCATGATTTATGTTGTTGACAGTCATTCGCATTTGCGGGAAAGATTTTGCCATCATCAAGGATGGCGTCCCGCCCATGTATGTCTGCATCTGCAACGCGCTGCGCGAAAAAGAGCTTCAGGCTGCTGCTGCTGACCCGGCGGTGAAGGGCGTGTCCTGTGTGTTCAAGCGCTGTTCGTCCAAGCCGCAATGCGGCCGGTGTCTGCCGGACGTGGCGGACATGATCGCGGCAAACCGGATCGGGCCCGACGATCTCGCCGCAGCGGCGGAATAGTCGCGAAAGCCTCCCATTTTCACTTGCAAAGATAGACGTTGGCGCATGCGCACTTTTGCGTAGAGTGGCGGCTATTCGACGCAGCGAGAAGGAAT
>NZLV01000038.1 GCA_002694345.1 Maricaulis sp. | reverse complement strand
TCTCCCGCAAGGGGAGAAGGAGGAGGTTTGAGCGCATTGCCTACACCCTCTCCCCTTGCGGGAGAGGGTGGCGCGCAGCGCCGGGTGAGGGGACGGCGCGGCAGAGCCGCGCCAGAACAACGCCTATTCCGCCGGTTCGGCGTCTTTCTTCTTCATCTTGTCGAACATGCCCCAGACACCGTCATCGCCGTGCCAGTCACCCTTGGTGGCGCCCTTGGAGTATTCGGTGGCGCGGGCTTCGAAGAAGTTGGCGTGCTCGACCCCGTTGAGGATTTCCGTCAGCCACGGGATTGGGTGTTCCTTGACGCCATAGATTTCCGGCAGTTTCAGCTGCTTCATGCGCCAGTCGGCGATGTAGCGGATGTATTGCTTGATATCGTCCGGCGTCATGCCTTCCACCTCGCCGGCCTCGAAGGCCAGTTCGATGAATTTGTCTTCCAGCTTCACCACGGTCTGGCAGCAATCGGCGATGTCGTCCTTCACCGCCTGGGTCAGCGCGCCGGTCTCTTCGGCGAAGGTGTGGAACATCTTCATCATGCCCTCGCAGTGCAGCGATTCATCGCGCACCGACCAGGACACGATCTGGCCCATCCCCTTCATCTTGTTGAAGCGCGGGAAGTTCATCAGCATCGCGAAGGACGCGAAGAGCTGCAGGCCCTCGGTGAAACCGCCGAACACCGCCATCGAGGTGAGGACGTCCTTCTCGGTCTCGACACCGAACTTGCCCAGATAGTCGTGCTTGGCCGCCATTTCCTCATACTCCATGAAGGCGGAGAATTCGGAATCGGGCATGCCGATGGTTTCCAGCAGGAGGGCATAGGCCGCGATATGCACCGTCTCCATGTTGGAGAAGGCGGACAGCATCATGCGCACTTCAACCGGCTTGAAGAGCGGCATGTAGTTTTCCATGTAGTTCGCGCCGACCTCGACATCGGACTGCGTGAAGAAGCGGAAGATCTGCGTCAGCAGATTGCGCTCCTTGTCCGTCAGCTTGGTCGCCCAGTCCTTGCAGTCCTCGCCCAGCGGCACTTCTTCCGGCAGCCAGTGAACCTGCTGCTGACGCTGCCAGAACTCATAAGCCCACGGATAACGGAAGGGCTTGTAGGAATGGCTGGGACGGAGAAGTCCGGGAAGCTCAAGCGTCGTATTGGACATGGTGACAGCCTTCTGGATGCGCCGGGGCGGCCGGTCGAAGAATCAGGATCGAGAACACAACATATTGTGTTCATGCCGACTGAATCGTCTACAGTTTGATGCGGCTCGGACGGTTCAGACCTGTGGAGAGTGCGTGATTCGCGAGGTTTCAGCCATGCTTGGCTGATGCGGCCTTTCGACCGCGACCGCCGGGCACAGATCCGGCGCTACCAGGTCCAGTTGACCGAAACGGCACCGAACTCCTCGGTTTCATCGAATTTGGTCACGCCGGCCACATGCTCATATTCGCGGCGGACATAGGCGAGGGAGAGGTCCACCTCGCCCATGCGCCAGGCGATCCCGGCCTGGGCATCGCCGACGACCTGCCGGTCGGTCAGCTGCACGGCCGACGCCCAGTCCATGCCCTCGCCCGGATTGTACATCAGGGTGCGTCGGTCGGCGCCGGCAAAGACGTACCAGCTCGGCGCCTCGATATCCTGGCCGCGCAGATACTGGCCGATCCGGACTTCTGCACCGGCACCGGCCGTCGATCCGTCCGGACCGACGCTGACGGCGGCCCGCGGCGTGAAACTGACATCCAGCTCCTCGCCATAGCCGCGCTGTTCGAAGGCGCGCTGATAATTCACCGCCAGAACCGCATCCCGGCGACCGCGGTCCAGCACAATCGGCGAGTAGGTATCGGCTTGTCGGCCGGGCCAGGCGTCATGCCCCCGTCCGCGCGCATCCTGCCGCAGGGAAACGTCCAGCGTACCGGCCGGTCCCAGATCCACGCGCTGGCGGGGGCCCGAGGTCAGGGCGACAAGGCCCTGGCGATCGAACGGATCATCCTGTCGCGACAGGGCGGTCAGCGCGACCCGTGAGGCCGCCGGGGACAGCGGGCGGATCTCGCCCTCATCGCGGAACTGGTCCTGGATCATGTGACTGGAAGACGCCCAGCGGCTGTCGGCATGGCCCGGCATGATCAGCTGGGTGCTGATCGCTCCCAGCGCTATCGCACCGGCCGTCACCAGTTCGGCAGTCCGTCCAAGCCGCATATTTGCCCCCCGCCCCGCCTGAACGGCCTCACGGTGCCCCACGCACCGGCCTGTTCAACGGGTTCCGAAAAAAGGTTAACGCGGGCGTCAACGGGCGTCCACGAAAACCCTTGCCGCAGAGCACAACGCCTTGTGTTGCCAGTCAAAACAAGAAAGGGAGCGCCCCCGGGCGCTCCCTTCCAGGAGCCGGCCTCTCCCCCTCGAAGCGGCCGGCATGTGTTCGGTGTCGCTGACCCTATTGGCAGGCGAGGCACTCGTCGTAATCGGTCGGAGCGGCTGCGGCCATCGCCTTCTCGGCTTCCGACTTGGATTCGGATCCGGCATAGGCCGCCCGCTGGATCGACTTGGAGCGGCAGTAGTAGAGCGATTTCACGCCCTTCTCCCAGGCCGTCCAGTGCAGCATGTGGAGGTCCCACTTGTTGATGTCGCCCGGCAGGAAGATGTTCAGCGATTGCGACTGGCACACGAAGGGCGTGCGGTCGGCAGCGTGCTCGATCACCCAGCGCTGGTCGATCTCGAAAGCCGTGCGGAACAGGGCTTTCTCGTGCTCGTCCAGGGCATCGAGATGCTGGACCGAACCTTCATGCTCCAGGATGGAGGCCCAGACGGTCGGCGTGTTCAGCCCCTTGTCTTCCAGCACCTTCTCCAGGTTCGGGTTCTTCACCGTGGTGGAACCGGACAGGGTCTTGTGCGTGTAGACATTGGCCGGGATCGGCTCGATGCCGGCAGAGACACCGCCGCAGATGATGGAGATCGACGCGGTCGGCGCGATCGCCAGCTTGTGCGAGAAACGGGCCTTCACGCCGGAGGCTTCCGCATCCGGGCAGGCGCCGCGCTCTTCGGCCAGCTTCACCGAAGCGGCGTCGGCGGCGGTCCGGATGTGCTTGAAGAGCTTCATGTTCCAGGACTTGGCCATGGCGCTCTCGAAAGGCGCATTCATCTGCTGCAGGAAGGTATGGAAGCCCATCAGGCCCAGACCGACAGAGCGTTCCTGGATCGCCGAATACACGGCCCGGTCCATTTCCGCCGGCGCGCGGTCGATGAAGTCCTGCAGGACATTGTCGAGGAAACGGTAGATGTCCTCGATGAAGTCCGGCTCGTCCTTCCACTCCAGGTATTTGGCCGCATTGAGCGAGGACAGGTAGCACACCGCCGTGCGTTCCTTGCCATGCTGGTCAAAACCGGTCGGCAGCATGATTTCGGCGCACAGATTGGATTGGCGCACTTTCAGGCCCAGCTTGCGCTGGTGGGCCGGGAGGGCACGGTTCACCGTGTCCGAATAGATGATGTAGGGCTCGCCGGTCTGCAGGCGCAGCTCGATGATCTTCTGCCACAGCTTGCGGGCATTCACCGTCTTCACGACCTCGCCGGTCTTCGGCGATTTCAGCTCGAATTCCCCGTCATTCGCGACGGCTTCCATGAAGGCATCGGAAATGTTGAGACCGTGGTGCAGGTTCAGGGACTTGCGGTTGAAGTCGCCGGACGGTTTGCGGATTTCGAGGAATTCCTCGATTTCCGGGTGGTGGATGTCCAGATAGACGGCGGCGGATCCGCGGCGCAGCGAGCCTTGCGAGATCGCCAGGGTCAGGCTGTCCATCACGCGGATGAAGGGAATGATGCCGGAGGTCTGGCCGACTTCACCGATCTTCTCGCCGATGGAGCGGACATCACCCCAATAGGTGCCGATACCGCCACCATTGGAAGCGAGCCAGACATTCTCCGTCCACGTCCCGACGATATCGTCCAGCGAATCCCCGACCGAGTTCAGGAAGCAGGAGATCGGCAGGCCGCGATTGGCGCCACCATTGGACAGGACCGGCGTGGCCGGCATGAACCAGAGGCGCGAGATATAGTCGTACAGGCGCTGGGCGTGCTCGGTATTGTCGGAGAAAGCCGTCGCGACGCGGGCAAACATGTCCTGATAGCTTTCGCCCGGCAGCAGATAGCGGTCTTCCAGGGTCTTCTTGCCGAAATCGGTCAGCAGCGCATCGCGCGACCGGTCAATCGTGATCCCCTCGACCACGCGCAGGTGCGCGCTTTCGTTCGCTTTCGGCTTGCCGCGATTGGACGGGCGCGTAGCCGAAACTTCGTTGTCCAGCTGACGATTGGTGGCCGAATCCAGTGGCGTCATGATGGCGTAACTCCCCAAGCCCGAGGCAAAAAATCCCGTTTGCGCGGTAGACAGCCCCGCGCAGCGAACAAACCCGAAAGGTCAAAGAAACTCTGTATAGTGTGTCGCTGTTTCCAGCCGACCCAACATATAGTGGATGAACCTCTCGGACCGGTCAACGCCCAGAATGGTCCGGGAGCGGATTTTTTGGTTAACAAACCCCTAACGCCCGAACCGGTGTGAAAGAGCCGGTTAAGCTTCCTCAAGTCTCACGCGAGTTTCCGGCGATCAATGCCCGCGAAACCCACAGATGCCATTGGCTGTGGAAAGCTCGAAAAAGCACAAAAGGCGGTGGGCCGAGCCACCGCCTTTTGTCATGTCGCAACGGGCCGGAAGGCCGCGATGGCTAGTCCAGGTTGAGCAATTCCGGATCACCGCCCTGGGCCGCAATGTTCACCGTCACCGTCCGCTCACCGGCAAAGCGGTGCAGATAGTGCGGGCCGCCGGCTTTCGGACCGGTGCCGGACAGGCCTTCACCGCCGAAGGGCTGAACGCCGACCACAGCGCCGATCATGTTCCGGTTCACATAGATATTGCCGGCCGGAACAATCGACTGGATCTGGCGATGGAAGCTCTCCAGGCGCGAATGGATGCCCAGGGTCAGACCATAGCCCTTGGCGGCCAGCTGACGGGCGATCGCCGACAGGTCGCGCCGCTTGTAGCGCACCACATGCAGGACCGGACCGAAGACCTCGCGATCGATCATGTCGATCGAGGGCAGCTCCACCAGGGCCGGACCGAAGAAGAAGCCCTGGTCGGCCAACTCGCCGACATCGATCTGCTTGATCACCTTGGCGCCGGCTTCCATGCGCTCCATGTGGCGCAGCAGAAGCTCGCGGGCCTCATTGTCGATCACCGGTCCGACATCCGTCGCCGGATCGGCGGGGTCGCCGATCTTCAGCTCATCCATCGCGCCGGACAGCGATTCGATCAGCTCGTCCGCGGTCTCCTCCGGGATGAAGATGAGGCGCAGGGCCGAACAGCGCTGACCGGCCGAACCGAAGGCCGACATGATGGCATCATCCACCACCTGCTCACGCAGGGCCGTGGTGTCGACGAACATGCCGTTGAGCCCCCCGGTTTCGGCGATCAGCGGCGCGATCGCGGTTTCCCGGGCGGCCAGCGACCGGTTGATCGCCCGCGCCACTTCGGTGGAGCCGGTAAAGGCCACGCCCGCCGTGCGCGGATCATTGGTCAGCGCGGCGCCGATGATCTCACCCGTGCCCGGCAGGAAGTGCAGGACCGAGGGCGGCAGACCGGCGGCCTGGAACAGGCGCACGGCCTCGAACGCTACCAGCGGCGTCTGTTCGGCCGGTTTGGCGATCACGGCATTGCCGGCGGCCAGCGCGGCGGCCACCTGGCCGGTGAAGATCGCCAGCGGGAAATTCCACGGGCTGATGCAGACGAAGACACCCCGCCCCTTCAGACCGAGATGATTGGTTTCGCCGGCCGGTCCGGGCAGGCGGACATCACTGTCGAATTCACGCTCGGCCTGCGCCGCATAATAGCGGCAGAAGTCCACGGCCTCGCGGACTTCTGCGATCCCGTCATTCAACGTCTTGCCCGCTTCACGCGCCATCAGCGCGATCAGGGCTTCCATATTCTCTTCCAGGGCATCGCCCATGGCCCGCAGGATGCCACCGCGCGCCTTGCCGCCACGGGCATCCCAGGCCGGCTGGGCTGCCATGGCGATCTCGAAGGCGGCATTGACCTCGTCCACCGACGCATCCACCGCCGTGCCGACATATTCCGCCGCATCGATCGGCGACATGATCTGGTGCGCCGCCCCGTCCAGCTGCTGGCCATTGACCAGGGGCGTCGCGGTGATCGGTTCGGAAGTCTCGAACGTCTCGAACGCCTGGCGGAAGCGCGCCTGGATGGCGGCCTGGGTCAGGTCGAGCCCCTTGGAGTTCTTGCGCTCCTCGCCATAGAGGTCTTCCGGCTTGGCGATCTTGGCGTGACGATCAATCGTCTCGGCGATCTGGAACGGGCCGCGCGCGACATCTTCCACCGGCACATCGGGATCCAGGAAGGAGTGCACGAAGGACGTATTGGCCCCGTTCTCCAGCAGACGCCGCACCAGATAGGGCAGCAAATCCTCGTGGCTGCCCACCGGCGCGTAGATCCGCACGCGCTGCTTGCCATAGAGCTTGTCGGCGGCGGCATAGAGCGCCTCGCCCATGCCATGCAGGCGCTGGAACTCGTAATTCTCGACACCGGCGGCTTGCGCCATTTCGCGCACCGCACCCAGCGAGTGGGCATTATGGGTGGCGAACTGGCCATAGATCGCCTCCGGCGCACTCAGCATGAGACGCGCGCAGGCCAGATAGTTGAGATCGGTTGCCGGCTTGGTCGTCCAGACCGGGAAATCCTCCCAGCCCATCTGGTGGGACATCTTGATCTCGGTGTCCCAATAGGCGCCCTTCACCAGGCGGACCATGAAACGGCGCGACGTCTGGCGGCCCAGCTCGATCAGGCGCTCGATCACGAAACGGGCGCGCTTCTGGTAGGCCTGCACGGCCAGACCCAGACCCTGCCAGCCTTCCAGCTCCGGCTCGCGGGCAAGACGGTCGAGAATCTTCAGCGAGATCACCAGGCGGTCCGCTTCCTCGGCATCGAGACAGAAGCCGATATTGTGGGACTTGGCCTTGAGCGCCTGCTCCAGGACGAGCGGATAGAGCTCCTCCATCACCCGCGCTTCCTTCACCGCAAGATATTTCGGATGCAGGGCGGAGAGCTTCACGGAGACGCCGTGCTCCTCCTCCACCGGCTTGCCGCCGCGCACCTTGCCCACCGCCTCGATCGCGTCGAGATAGCGCTTGTGATAGCGCTGCGCATCCGCCGCCGTGCGGGCCCCCTCGCCCAGCATGTCGAAGGAGCACATGCGACTGTTCTTCTTGGCGCGCTTGATGCCCTCGGAAATCTTGCGGCCGAGCACGAAATTCTCGCCCATGATGCCCATGGCGCGCATCGTGGCGGCGCGGATCACCGGCTCGCCGAGACGCTGCGTCATGCGGCGCCAATAGGCCCCCGGATTCTCCCGCGCTTCAGGATCCACATCGATGATATTGCCGGTCATCATCAGGCCCAGCGT
Organism: Maricaulis sp.; assembly: GCA_002694345.1. Classification (GTDB taxonomy): domain Bacteria; phylum Pseudomonadota; class Alphaproteobacteria; order Caulobacterales; family Maricaulaceae; genus Maricaulis. The sequence goes on along the minus strand of NZLV01000038.1, from coordinate 2,559 downwards.
GGAGGCATTCACCAGCCAGCTCTCCGACCGGCCCATATGCTCAGCCCAGGCCCCGCCGGAAATCTTCTCGGCGATCAGCTTGTCCGCCGTGGGCGCATCGGGAATGCGCAACAGGGCCTCGGCCAGGCACATCAGGGCCAGGCCTTCCTTGTTGGACAGACCGAACTCCTGGAGGAAGCTGTCCATCAGGCCGCGCGCCTTCGTCGTGGCGCGCGCCGTCTTCACCAGATTGATCGCTTCGTCATGAATGCGCTGGCGCGCGGCTTCGTCCAGGCCGGTCTGCTCGGCCAGACGTTTCACCATCGCCGTTTCATCGGCAAATTTGACCGTATCGAGATCATCCCAGCGAAGGGTTTCGCGCGCCTGGATATTCATGACTGAAACTCCCAATCCAGCAAGTTACGGGGTGGGACATTGGTCCCGACTTTTCCGCCCGGCAAGTGAAGTCTTCCGTTGTTCAGTGATGGCGATAACACGCATAAAAACCATCAAACAAGCAAAGCGGTATGACTTCGCCCAAACTTTTCAAATTGTCTTGGATGAGGGCGATTCCCGAACAATCCTGTCCCGGTTTTCGCCCCCTTTTTGACAGCCCGTCCCACCGGTCCGAAAACCATCTGCGTGCAGTCGCGCGGCGCATAACCGCTTTCTTTCCTTCAAGCCAGCCCAAACGCCAGTATGCTGCCGGGCTGACAGACCCGGCCGGCTCCGCTAAAGGCAGGCGGACGCAATCATTCGGCCCAACACAACGGACAGCCATGACCGACCCCAGCGATCTGCACGATGATGACGAGGACCTCCGGCTCGATGACGAGGCGGATGATGCCGAGGATGACGGCGATGAGCGCCCGCAGCGCATCATGCTGGTCACCGATGCCTGGGAACCGCAGATGAATGGCGTGGTGCGCACCCTGTCGCGCACTGTCGCGGAATGCCGGGCCATGGGCCATGAGGTCGAGGTCATCCATCCCGGTCTGGGCTACAAGACCTTCCCCCTGCCCACCTATCCGGAAATCAAGCTGGCCCTGTTCACGCGCAAGGATATCGTCCGACGCTTCAAGGAATTCGAACCGGAAGCCATCCATATCGCGACGGAAGGCCCGCTGGGCCTGTCGGCGCGCCGGATCTGTGTGAAGTGGAAACTCCCCTTCACCACCAGCTACCACACCAAATTCCCGGAATATGTGAACGCGCGCTTCCCGATCATTCCCCTGTCCTGGGGCTATGCCTTCATGCGCTGGTTCCACAATGCGTCGGGCCGGATGATGGTCACCACGCCGTCCATGCGGGATGATCTGGCCGAACGCGGCTTCAAGAATCTCACCCCCTGGGCGCGTGGCGTCGACATCGAGATGTTCAATCCGGACAAGCGCCGGGTGAATGGCGAGGATGTCTATGAAGGCCTGCAGCGCCCGATCTGGGTGAATGTCGGCCGCATCGCGGTCGAGAAGAATATCGAGACCTTCCTCAAGCTCGACCTGCCCGGCACCAAGGTGGTGGTCGGCGACGGGCCGCAGCGCGAGGAGTTGATGCAGCGATATCCGGACGCCGTCTTCCCGGGCTCGCGCTTCGGCGACGAACTGGCCCGCTATTTTGCCGATGCCGACGTCTTCGTCTTCCCCAGCTGGACCGACACGTTCGGCCTGGTCAATCTGGAAGCCATGGCCTGCGGCACGCCCGTGGCGGCCTTCCCGGCCCATGGTCCGCGCGACATCATTCCCGGCTCCGGCGGCGGCTTCATCAATGATGATCTGCGCCAGGCCTGCCTGGACTGTCTGGAAATCGACCGGGCGGCTCCGCGCGCGCATGCCGAGAAGCATTCCTGGAAACAGTGCGCGATCGACTTCGTCGAGAACCTCACCCCGCACCCCAAGCCGGAGCGCCGCCGCTTCTGGCGCCGGCTGCGCAAGCAGAAATCCCTCTACTGAGGCTGCGCGCATCGCACGAAAAAAGGCGCCGTGGACATCCACGGCGCCTTTCTTGTTGGGACTATGAGCCCCGGTCTTATTCCGGTGCGTGGGTCATCGCGGTCAGGGCGACAGCCTCGTCATGCATGGCCTGACGCTCGGTCTCGTGCAGCGGGATCAGACCACGGTCGGTCAGATAGCCGAACTCGCCCCAGGCTTCTTCCGACGTGAACTCGGCCACATATTCGGCCAGGCCCGGCACGATCGCGGCGTGCTGGTTCTTCACATAGAAGAAGAGCGAACGGGACACCGGATAGGAGCCGTCGGAGATCGCTTCGAATTCCGGCGTCACGCCCTCGATCATCACGCCGTGCAGGCGGTCATGGTTCTGGTCGAGGAAGGAATAGCCGAACACGCCGAAGGCATCCGGCGTGTTGACCAGCGTCTGGACGATCGCATTGTCATTTTCGCCGGCATCGATCCAGCGGCCGTCTTCACGGATCCGGCTGGCAATATTCTCGAACTGGTCGCCATCGGCATCATGCAGCGCATCCATGCAGGCGATGCCGCGGGCGCCGGCCTGCATGCCCAGCTCCACGAAAGCATCACGGGTACCAGAGGTCGGCGGCGGGCCGAACACTTCGATCCGCTG
>NZLV01000123.1 GCA_002694345.1 Maricaulis sp. | reverse complement strand
GACGCCGGTTCCATTCCGGGCATCAAGGTCGACACCGGCGCCAAGCCGCTGGCCGGTGCCGAAGGCGAGACCATCACCGAGGGTCTCGATGGCCTGCGTGACCGTCTGGCCGATTATTACGATCTCGGCGCCCGCTTCGCGAAATGGCGTGCCGTGATCAATATCGGCGCCCAGGGCGATGAGAGCATCCCGTCCCAGTACGGCATCAACACCAATATGCATGCTCTGGCCCGCTATGCGGCCCTGTGCCAGGAAGCCAACATTGTTCCGATCGTCGAGCCGGAAGTCATCATGGATGGCGATCACTCGATCGAGCGTTGCTATGAAGTGACCGAATTCGCCCTGAAGACGCTCTATCGCGAACTCTTCGACCAGGGTGTGGTTCTGGAAGGCACGATCCTGAAGCCGAACATGGTGATCTCCGGCACCCAGGCCGCTGATCGCGCCAGCCCGGAAGAAGTCGCCGACATGACGGTCCAGTGCCTGGCCAATTGCGTGCCGGCAGCCGTGCCGGGCATCGCCTTCCTGTCGGGCGGTCAGTCCGATGAGGAAGCCACGCACCATCTGTCGCTGATGAATGCCTCCTACGACCTGCCCTGGCCGCTGACCTTCTCCTACGGTCGCGCCCTGCAGGCAGCCCCGCTGTCGGCTTGGGGTGGCAAGGCGGAGAATGTGGCTGCCGGTCAGGCGGCCTTCAATCACCGCGCCAAGATGAACGGCCTCGCCGCCCTCGGCGAATACGAGCCGGAGATGGAAAAAGAGCTGGCCTAGGCCACACTTTCTCTATCGCAGACACAAAAAACGGGGCCCCGCGGGGCCCCGTTCTCGTTTCAGCTGAGCTGCGGGCTGGTTTCTGGGTGGTCGGTTTGCCGAACCGCGAAACCGGTGCCCACTTTCGCTGGCAATCCGACGACTAGTGACCCAGCTCGGAAATGGTCAGCGTCGAGGACGCCAGACCGGAACCGGAACCATAGGTGCCGATCCAGATGTCGTACTGACCGGACATCGGGTTGGACCACCAGACCTGCGGGTTCAGGCCATTGGCGTCGTCATTGCAGTACCAGCGGCCGTCCGGAGCGTTGACGACGATGGTCGTGTCGGCGTTGGAGCGGGCACCGATGTACAGCGGCAGGCTGCCGGCATTGTAGTTCAGGCGATAGTCCGGAGCGTTGGCGATCATGCCGCGGCAGGATCCGCCGAGGGACGAACCGGCATCGATATTGCCGCCCGCCGTGATGGACACGGTGTACGGATCCGGCGCGAAACCGGCCGACAGGGTCGTGGAACCATAGGTCGGGTTCAGCGAATAGTTCTGGGCGACGGAGGCGCCGGCGCAGGCAGCAACGGCAACCGTGGCGGCGAGAATTGTTTTCATCATGTGGAATATCCCCTCAAGTGTTATGGGTAATCGAGCCTACAGTGATCGATCTGGAAAGCACACTGTAATCTTGAACATGAAGCGGTGATGAACGCACCGGGAATTTCCGTGAATAATCGTTGTCACGCCTGAGGCTAACTGTCACAAGGCCCGTCATGACCAGCCAGCTTTACCTGATCACACCACCGCGAATCGACGCGGATTTCGCGGCCCGCCTGACCGAGGCTCTCGAGGCCGGGGACGTGGCGGCCCTGCAGGTCCGCCTGAAGGATCATTCGCGGGACGAGATCCGCCAATTGGCTCCGGACCTGATCCGGATTGCCCAGTCTCGCGGCGTTGCCGCCATCCTGAATGATGATCCCGGCCTGGCCGCTGAGTTGGGCTGCGACGGGGTGCATATCGGCCAGCAGGATGGGCCGGTGAAAGCCGCCCGCGCGGTCATGGGCAAGGACCGCACCATTGGCGTGACCTGTCATGACAGCCGCCATCTGGCCATGGTCGCCGGTGAAGCCGGGGCGGACTATGTCGCCTTCGGGGCCTTCTTCCCGACCGCCACGAAGGATGTGACGCACCAGGCAACGCCGGACGTCCTGACCTGGTGGACGGAACTGTTCGAACTGCCCTGTGTCGCGATCGGCGGCATCACGGTGGAGAATGCCGCGCCCCTGATCGAGGCGGGCGCCGACTTCCTGGCCGTGTGCGGCGGGGTCTGGAACCACCCGGACGGTCCGGCGGCCGCGGTGAAGGCCTTCAATGCCCTGTGTGATGGTTGATCCGGCCCGAATGACGGGCTTGTCACTTGACCCGACCGGTTTCTGAGCGCTCAAAGACACCCATGTTGGTCCGTTTTTCCGCCTGCCTCGCCCTGTTCCTGTCAGCGCCTGCCGTGATGGCCCAGACCGCCCCGGATACGGCGGCGGACCCGGCTTTCCCGTCCGAACTCATTCTTTTGCCGCAAGCCGTGCAGGACGCCGCTTCCGAGGGACTGGATGCCGAGGCGGTCGAGCTTCCTTCGGAGATGACGCCGGTCGCGGAAGCCTGGTACCGGGCACAGATCGCCTATCTGGGCGGTGACTGGATTCCGGCGCGCCGCTATGCCGAGACCGCCGCTGTCGCCGGTCATGCCGATGCGGCCGCCCTGGCCGGCATCATGGCGCGCGACGGGGTGGCCCAGGAGCGCGATATTCCCGCTGCGGTCGACTGGTTCCGCCGGGCGGCCGAAGCCGATCATCCGGTGGCGCTCTATCAGCTCGGCCTGCTGGCCCGCCTGGGCGATCCGTCTCTCGGGCTGGGGACGCCGCGGCAATGGTTCGACCGGGCGGCCCGCGCCGGCCATATCGATGCCATGGTGGCCTATGCGCTCGCCTTGCGGGCTTCGGGCATTCCCCAGGAAGCCGTCCTGGCGCGCGAATGGGCGGAGCGCGCCGCGCAGCAGGGATCGGCAGAGGCCAAATACCAGTTTGCTATGATGCTGGATGAAGGCATTGGCGGCCCTCGCAACGCCGAGGGTGCCCGGGTCTGGTTCCAGCGCGCCGCCGAGGCCAATATCGCAGAGGGCGCCTTCCAGGCCGGCATGATGTGGGCCGATGGTGAGGGTGGTCTGGCTGATGATGTCGAGGCCCGGCGCTATCTGCGGATCGCGGCTGAAAGCGGCTATGCACCCGGCCAGGGCCAGTACGGCTTGATGCTCTATCAGGGCCGTGGCGGCGACCAGGGCCGCGAGGCCGCGGCCCACTGGTTCGGTGAAGGGGCCCGCGGCGGCGATGCGGAAAGCCAGTATCTCTATGCTTTCGTCCTCGCCCAGGGTGACGGGGTGGCCCGCGATCTGGAAACCGCCTATCGCTGGGTGGTGGCTGCCGGAACCGATGATCTGGGCGCTCCGGTCCACAATCAGGATCGAGACCGGCTGCAGGCGGCCCTGGAGCGGGTTTTGCCGCTGGATGTCCAGGCGCGCATGCGGGAAACCGGCGCAGCCGACTGATCCGAATTGGCCGCGTCGCTTGCCGTTCCGTGTCCTCACTGATAGGAGAGCGCCAAATTTGGCGGCAGCGCGCGGCAGGGGCCGGCGCGACACGCTCCAGGCTCGACAGGTGAGTTCATGAAAATCAACGGCAATGAAATCCGTCCCGGCAATGTGCTGATGCACCAGGATACGCTCTGGGTGGCGGTGAAGACCGACCACGTCAAACCGGGCAAGGGCGGCGCCTTCGCCCAGGTCGAGCTGAAGAACCTGCTCGATGGCCGCAAGCTGAACGAACGTTTCCGTGCCGCCGACAAGGTCGAGCGCGTGCGTCTGGAGCAGAAGGATCACACCTTCCTGTTTGACAGCGGCGACATGCTGACCTTCATGGACAGCGAGACCTATGAGCAGATCGAGCTGCAGAAGGATTTCGTCGGTGAAGACCGTGCGGCCTATCTGCAGGAAGGCATGACCGTGGTCGTGGAATTCCACGAAGAGCGCCCGATCGGCATCTCCCTGCCGCAGCACGTGACGCTGGAAGTGGCCGAGACCGAGCCGGTCGTGAAGGGCCAGACGGCGGCGAATTCCTACAAGCCGGCCATTCTGTCCAATGGTGTTCGCTCGTCCGTTCCGCCTTTCGTGGGCCAGGGCGAGAAGATCATCGTGGCGACCGAGGACGGTTCCTACGTCCGCCGGGCGGACTGATCCGTCATGGGTGCGCTCTCTCCCCTCCTCACCGTGATGACCGAAGTGGCAGCCCGCGCCGGGCGGTCACTGAACCGGGACTTCCGCGACATCGAACACCTGCAGGTCTCCCGCAAGGGGCCGGCGGACTTTGTGTCGGTGGCTGACAAGAAGGCCGAGGACATCATCTATGACCGCCTGACCACGGCCCGTCCGGGCTATGGCTTCCTGATGGAAGAGCGCGGCATTGTGGAAGGGTCGGACCGTTCCCACCGCTGGATCGTCGATCCGCTGGACGGCACGCTGAACTTCCTGCACGGCATGCCGCATTTCGCCATCTCCATCGCGCTGGAGCGCGAGGGCGAGCTGGTCGCCGGTGTGATCTACAATCCGGCAACGGACGAGATGTTCCATGCAGAAAAGGGCCGGGGTGCCTGGTTGGCTGATCGCCGCCTGCGCGTCGCTGACCGCAAGCATTTCGATGAAGCCGTGTTTGCCACCGGCATGCCCTTCCTGGGCAAGACGGGGCATGCCTCTTTCCTCAAAGAGCTGCATCAGATCATGCCGCATTGCGCCGGCATCCGCCGCATGGGCTCGGCGGCCCTTGATCTCGCCTGGGTGGCGGCTGGCCGCTATGACGGGTTCTGGGAACGCAATCTGAAATCCTGGGACATTGCCGCCGGCATCGTCCTGGTGAAAGAGGCTGGCGGTTTCGTCGCCGAGATTGACGGGGGCGAGGACATCCTGCGCACCGGCAATATCGTGGCGGGCAATGAGACCATGCTGGGCGAACTCAACAAGCGCCTCACCGCCGCCAAGTAGTCCGGCTACGCCGCGAGCGTCTCGATGGTTTCGCTCGCGGCCGCCACACGCTCATCCGCACCGAAGGCCAGGCCGCCGGCATCGACGAAATCGATGTCGGTAATGCCGATGAAGCCGAGGATGTAGCGCAGGTAATCCGACGCGAAATCATTCTCGCCGCCCAGATCCGTGCCGCCGGAGGTGAACACGATGATGGCGCGCTTGCCCTTGAGGAAGCCTTCCGGCCCCTCTTCGGTGTAGCGGAAGGTCTCGCGCGCCCGCACCACCATGTCGATCCACGCCTTCAGCGCTGCCGGGATGGTGTAGTTGTAGATCGGCGCGCCGATCACGATCGTGTCGGCCTGGCGCAATTCCTCGACCAGCGCATCGGACCGGGCCAGGGCGGCCTTCTGGTCGTCATCGCGGTCGGCGGGGTCGGTGAAGTTGGCATTGATCCAGGCTTCGTCGACAAAGCGCAGGCCCGGCTCGGCCAGGTCGCGGACCTGAACCTGAAGATCGGGTTCATCGCGGCGCAGGCGCTCGATGACACGGTCGGTCAGGGCGCGGGATTGGGATCCCGAATAGCGCATGCTGGAATCGACGCGCAGAACGCGACGCGGGGTTTGGCGGGACATGATCAGCCTCCTGGTACAGCCCTGTCCGGGCGAAAATCCTGAAGCCGGAACATGGTTCTGCCGGTCATGTGAATAAAGACCGGCCGCTGGAAGCTTATTGTTTCCGAAATGGATGTGATTCAGGGTGGGTTTCCACGATGCTCCGGCGTAGCCGGGGCAGAAGGCTTTGACCTCGCCTCCAAAATGTCCCAATCGGGGGTGAGGAAGGTCGTACGCTGCGAACAAGGGGAAAGCATGCCTGGACTGGACCGGAATGATGAGCCGCGTGACACGGCACCGGAGGTGCGTTTCACCGGGCCCTGGCGCTACATCATCTGGATGGCGATGTTCACCGCGGTGGTCATCGCCCTGGCCATTTTCCTGATCGGCCCGCTGGAAGCCGCCTTCCTGGCCAATCCGGCGATCAATGGCCTGATCATCGGCGTTCTCGTGATCGGCGTGCTCTACACCTATGCCCAGGCGCTGGGGATCGGGCCGGCGGCGCGCTGGCTGATGCGTTTCCGTTCTTCCGAAGACCCCGCCGCTCTGGGTCGTCCGCCGGCGCTGATCGCGCCCATGGCGTCGATGATCGGGGCGACGGGCAAGAAAGTCTCCCTGTCCGCCGGCTCGGTCCGCACCGTCCTCGACTCGGTGGCCGCCCGCATGGCGGAAGCCGGGGCCTTTACCCGCTATTTCGGGCGCCTGCTGATTTTCCTTGGCCTGCTGGGCACGTTCTGGGGCCTGCTCCAGGTCGTTGGCGATGTCGGTGAAGCCGTGCGCGCCGTGACGGAAAGCTCCACCGGCGGTGAAGCCGACGTGATGCGTCTGATGTCGGCGATTGAAGAACCGATCCAGGGCATGGGCACCGCCTTTGCTTCCTCGCTCTTCGGTCTGGCCGGTTCGCTGGTGATCGGCTTCCTCGATCTGCAGGCCGGGCGCGCCCAGAACCGTTTCTACAACGAGATCGAGGAATGGCTGTCCTCCATCTCCCGTCTGGCGGCCGCTGGCCCGGCCACGGATGGCGATGGCGAGGTGTCCTCCGCCTATGTCGGCGCGCTGCTGGAGCAGACGGCGGAAACGCTGGACCGTCTGGCCCACACGCTGGAACGCCATACCCGCCAGCTCGACACGACATTGCAGCGCTTTGCCGATGACAGCCGCGCCTCCAATGAGGAGGCGGCCCGCGCCCTGCGCGACGAAATCCGGGTCCTGATCCGAACCCTGCAACAGCGGGAGCGGGGAGGGGAGTAAGCCATGTCTTCGCCCCGGTTCGCGCGTTTCCAGGAAGCCGATAATGGCGACCACTGGCCCGGCTTCGTCGATGCCCTGGCCACGCTTCTGCTCGTCATCATCTTCCTGCTGGCCATCTTCGTGGCCGGTCAGTTTGCCCTCTCGCGCGCGCTGACCAATCGCGATGACCAGCTGGCCGACCTCAATGCCCAGCTGGCGCAGCTGGCGGACGAGCTCAATATTGCCCGCGACGAGAATGCCCAGCTGGAACTGGCCATTACCGGGCTGGAGGAGGAGCGGGACGCGCTGCAGGGTGCCCTCAGCCTCGCCACCAGCCAGGCGGCCGATTTGCAGGCCGAGCTGAGCGCCGAGCAGGAAATGTCCGAGGACAGCCGCCGCGCCCTGGCCCTGCTGAACCAGCAGATGCAGGTCCTGCGCGACCAGATCGCCAGCCTCAATGCTGCGCTCGAGGCCGCCGAGGTGCGCGCCGAGGAGGCCGAGGCCCAGGTCGTCAATCTGGGCCGCCGTCTCAATGCCGCCCTCGCCGAACGCGCGGCCGAACTGGCCGCCTACCGGTCCGACTTCTTTGGGCGCTTGCGGGAGATTCTGGGCAACCGGACCGGGGTCCGCGTGGTGGGAGACCGCTTCGTGTTCGAGACGGATGTCCTCTTCCCGTCCGGCTCGGCCGCCCTGTCCAGTGAAGGTCGGGAAAGCCTGCGCCCGATCGCGGACGCCATCATCCAGCTGACCGAGGAAATCCCGGATGATCTGGACTGGGTGATCCGGATTGACGGCCATACCGACCCGGTGCCGATCCGCACCACCTATCCGTCCAACTGGCACCTGTCGGCGGCGCGCGCGATCTCGGTGGTGAACTGGTTCGAGGATCTGGGTGTGCCGTCCGACCGCCTCGTGGCCGCCGGTTTCGGCGAACACTACCCGATCGTGGAGGGGCGCACGGCTGAGGCCAATGCCCGCAATCGCCGGATCGAGCTGAAGCTGACCTCACGCTAGGGGATGACGATGCTGCCCATGCTCCCTTTGCTGCTCATTCTGGGCCAAGGCCAGGTCCCGGCTGACGCCCCTGAGGCCTCCGAGATCACGCAAGAGAGCATTTCCGAGACCCGGCGTGCCTTCCGCGAGCGCGCGATGATGGGGACCAATGAGGCCGTGACGGGCGACCTGATCCACGGCGCTTTCGCGAACGATCCCAATCTGTGTATCGCCGCATTTTCCAGCCAGTATCATCCGGTTTCCATCTCGGATTATTTGATCGAGACGCGGTACTCCGGCGCGTCTGTCACTTACATCTTCTACTCTCTGGATGTGATTGACGACTTCTATGACGATGAAGACCGGACGGCGCCGGTCGCCCAACCCTTCAGCTGCGCACGCCGCGCGGACCAGGGTTCGACAATGCTTGTGCGCATTCTGGAATAGGCGGCGTCAAAACCCCTGGAACAGGAAGTCCATCGCCGCTGTGATCGTATCGCGGTGTTGCGCCTCTACATTGGTCGTGGCCTGGCCGAGAATGCTGGTGGGCACCATGCCGAGGTCTGTGGTGACGAGCAGGAAAGCCTGTCCATCGATATCCAAAACCGGCATCAACCGATCGACATGCTCTCCAGCCGTCGGTTCGAAAGGGCGTAGCGGAACAACAATTCGGGACTCCAGCTCGCTCAATACGTCGGTCTGCACGTCAACAACGAGCTGAGCCGGCAGGCCGGTCGGTCTGTAGACATCAAAGCGGGCCACCTATTCGTCCTTTGGTTGGGCCCACCAAGGCGTGCCCAGCAAGGGCCCTTCCCGCGCGATCCGCTCATTGTGGGCCTTGATCGCGTCGGCATTCTCTTCCAGCCAGCGGCGTTCTTTCTCGGCTTTCACTGCGGCGGCAATCCCCGCTTCGGCAGCGCGGGAGGTGTTCAGGCCGAGGGCCTTGGCTTCGGCCATGATGTCTTCGCGCACGGTCAGATTGGTGCGTTTGCGGCGGCTTGGCTTTGTGTAGTCCGGATCGCGCATCGCGGCCTCGCTGAATGTATGTATTAACATACACACACCGTGGCCCTCATCCAAGGTCCCATCCGGCGCATTCCATAAGACTCACAAGCCTGCTTGCCCTTTGGGCGCACATCCTGTATCAGCCCCGCTCCTGAGTTTATTGAGCTGCGTGCCCGGCTGTGGATCGGTGTGGCGCGGCGGATGAAAGAAAGCCGGACCGATGAAAAAGGATATCCATCCCGAATACCACGTCATCACCGTGAAGATGACGGACGGGAGCGAGTTTCAGACCAAGTCGACCTGGGGCAAGGAAGGCGATGTCCTGACCCTGGATATCGACCCGACGTCTCACCCGGCCTGGACCGGCGGCAATCAGCAGCTGATGGACCGCGGTGGCCGCGTGTCCCGCTTCAAGGACAAGTTCAAAGGCTTCGTTTGAGCCTGACGCGCGATCAGACGCGCATAAAATTTGTCATGGATCAGCGCGGCGCCGAATGGTGCCGCGCTTTTTCTTTGTGCGGCTTGCATAAAGCATCCCAAGTCGCCTTACGAAACTAGTATTTTACTAGCAACTCTTTGAATTATTTTAGTAATTTGGATGCATTTAAAGACTTGTTTACCACGAACTCCCCACCGTCCCCCGCAATGATCCTAAAATGGGGGAGGCCATGTCAGATCAGCTCAAGGCGGAACGCATCGCCAATTTTGCCATCACGGTGGAAACCCGTGAAAGCCTGCGTGAAATGCAGCCGGTGCTTCCCAGTGTGCTCGAAGGTGCGCTGACGGAATTCTACGCGACCTTGTCCCGCGCTCCGGGCGTTGAGCACTTCTTCCGGGACGATGCCCATCGCGACCATGCCAAACAGCATCAGATTTCCCACTGGAAATCGATCCTGTCCGGCAATTTCGACGACCAGTATTTCCAGAATGTCCGGCGCATCGGGGAAGTCCATTGCGAGATCGGTCTGGAGCCCCGCATCTATGTGGCGGGCTATGCCGGCATCGCATCCACTCTGGTTCGCGGAGCCATGAAGGCGGGCCGCCGTGGCGGTCTGTTCAAGGCGGGCGCCGACGACAAGGCCGAGGCCTGGGTCGACGCGCTGATCCGCGCTGTGTTCCTCGACATGGAACTGGCCCTGTCGACCTATCTTGAAGCCGGCGAGGCCCAGGCCCGTGAGGCCCGGGTCCGGGTGGCCGACGATCTGGAAGCCAATGTGGCAGAGACCCTCGCCGGTCTGGCCGAGACGTCTGACCGCCTGGATGAATTGGCAGGACGGGTCGGGACGGCCGTTGATGGCACGCTTGAAGATGCGGCCACAGCGTCTCGTGAAGCCCAATCAGCCTCCCAGAATGTCCAGTCCGTGGTGGTTGCGGCCGAACAGATGCGCGGTGCGGTCGATGAGATCTCCGGACAGGTTCACCAGACCAGCAGCCGCGCCCGTGAAGCGGTCGACCAGGTCGGCTCTGCCTCGCAGGTCATGGAAACTCTGAATTCGGCGGCCCTGGAGATCGGCAATATTGTCGGCCTGATCCAGGACATTGCCGAGCAGACCAATCTCCTGGCGCTCAACGCGACCATCGAGGCCGCCCGGGCCGGAGAGGCCGGTGCCGGCTTTGCGGTGGTGGCGGGCGAGGTGAAGCACCTGGCCCAGCAGACGGCCAGTGCCACGGACCGGATCAGCCAGCAGATCGGCGCGGTCCAGCAGGGGGCGTCGACAGCCGGCACCGCCATTCGCAAGATCCATGAGACGATTGATGCCGTGAACGAAGCCTCTGTCAGCATCAATGCGGCCATTGAGGAACAATCTTCGGCCATCCGGGAAATCGTCCGCAGCGCCAATGAGGCTGCCAGCGGAAACACGGCGGGCGCCGAATCCTCG
>NZLV01000122.1 GCA_002694345.1 Maricaulis sp. | reverse complement strand
TTCAATGTCTGGGGTGGCTATGTCCTCTCTGACAAGAATGACCTGCCCGCCCGCGAGCGGGAAATCGTCATCCTGCGCACCGGCTTTCTGTGCGGGTCCGGTTATGAATGGACCCAGCATGTCGCCATCGGACAGCGCGTTGGCCTGACCGACAGCGAGATCGCCGACATCAAGACCGGAGCCGACGCGCCGGGCTGGTCGACCAAGGACGCCGCCCTGCTGCGCGCGACGGACGATCTGGTTCGCGACCACTTCATTTCCGCCGAACACTGGGCCGCGCTCGACTTCCTGAGTGAGAAACAACGCATGGATCTGGTCTTCACTTGCGGCCAGTACACGCAGGTCTCCATGATGCTCAACACATTCGGCGTGCAGCTGGATGAGGGCCAGACCCTCGATCCGGACCTGGACCGCTCATGACCGGTCGTCTGGCCGGACAAACCGCCATTGTGGTCGGAGCCGGCCAGACCCCCGGCGAGACCCTGGGCAATGGGCGCGCCATCGCTGAACGCTTCGCCCGTGAAGGCGCCCGCCTCCTGTGCGTGGACCGCCTGGCCGAGCGCGCCGAGGCCACCGCCGCCACGATCCGCGAAGCCGGTGGCGATGCGATCGCCCTCGACGCCAATATCGCCCGATCGGAAGACTGCAGCCGGATCGCCGAAACAGCGCTGGCCGCCTGGGGACGGATCGACATCCTCGTCAACAATGTCGGCATAGGCGGCAATGGGGACGGGCCGAGCCACACCCTGACCGAAGCCGCCTTTGACCGCATCATGACGGTCAATCTGAAGGGCATGTGGATGACGATTGCCGCCGTCCTGCCCGCCATGCGCGAACAGCGCTCGGGCGCCATCGTCAACATTTCCTCGCTCGCCTCGATCGCGGGCGGCTTCCAGGCGGCCTATGAGATTTCCAAGGCCGGTGTGAACCGGCTGACCACCTCCACCGCCATGGCCAATGCCGGCCGCAACATCCGCTGCAATGCCATTGCGCCCGGCCTGATGGACACGCCCATGGCGATCGAGGGCATTGCGGCCGCGCGCGGCATGCCGGTCGAAGACCTGCGTGCCGAACGCAATGCCCGCGTCCCGCTGGGCAAGCGAATGGGCACAGCGGAGGACACGGCGAACGCCGCGCTCTTCCTGGCCTCAAACGAGGCCCGCTTCATTACGGGTGAGATCCTGCGCGTGGATGGTGGCGCCGGAATCCGGATCGGCTGACGCCTAGTCCTTGACCCGGATCAGGCCTTCCTGAACGGTCGAGGCCACCAGCTTGCCCTCGCGATTGAAGATCGAACCGCGATTGAAGCCGCGTCCGCCGCCGGACCAAGGACTGTCCGTCGAATAGAGCAGCCAGTCGTCCATCCGCACATCATCATGGAACCAGATGGCATGATCGAGGCTGGCAGATTGCATCTGGCGGGTCATCCAGGACACGCCATGCGGCTGCATGCAGGTCGACAACAGACCCATGTCGGAGGCGAAGGCCAGGGCTGCTCGGTGCATCAGCTTGTCATCACCGATATCGCCGCCGACGCGGAACCAGATATTGCGCACCGGCTCGCGCGGTGACGGATCGATCGGGTTCCACACTTCGACCGGGCGCAGCTCCAACGGCCGGGACCGGGTCAGGAATTTGAACAGGCGCTCGTCGATCTGCCCCTTCAGGTCCTTGAAGATCTCGGCCTCGCTGCGCAACTCGTCCGGACCGACCACTTTGGGCATGTCGAACTGGTGCTCCAGCCCCTTCTCATGACGATGGAAGGAACAAGTCATGTTCAGGATCGGCTTGCCGCGCTGCATCGCAATGACGCGGCGGTTAGAGAAACTGCCGCCATCATAATCGCGCTCGACGCGGTAGATGATCGGGAAGTCCTCATCCCCCGGACGCATGAAATAGGCGTGGAGCGAATGGGCGACCCGGTCTTCATCCACCGACCGTACCGCGGCCTGCAGGGCCTGGGCGATCACCTGGCCTCCGAAGACACGACCGCGGCCACCCGGATTGCGGGCGCCGCGATAGAGATCGACATCGAGCTCTTCGACATCGAGAAGCTTCACAAGGCCGGTGGCCAGTTCCTGAGGTGTCGGCCGGCGCTTTTTCGGTGCCGTTTCAGCGTGTTCAGCCCCATCCATGTCGAGCCCATCCCGTTCTTGTCATCGCGTTTCGTGACAAATGTGGACCGGCCCGCCGAAAATTTCCAGCTTTCGGTACGGTGATCGCTGAATAGCCGGTATCAGGATGCGACGAGGCGCAATTCCTGGGTCGGCGCATCCCACAGGATATGCTTGTCCTCGAGGATCACCATATTGTCCCGATTGATGATTTCGGGACGCGCCTGATAGCCCAGAAGATCCTGGACATCCTGGTCGGCATTCCGGGCCAGCACCATCGTCTCGTCCGACGAGAAATTGGTCAGGCCGCGGGCGATCTCATCACCGCTCTCATCATAGACGTGCAGGACGTCACCCTTGTGGAAGTCACCGTGAATCTTCAACACGTCGGCATGGCACACGCCCGCCTTGTTTGTGCTGAGCGCGTCCGCCGCATCCTGCCGCAGAACCAGACCGCCGGCCTGGTGCAGACGGTTGGTCAGCCAGACAGCCCAGGACGAAGCCGGCGTCCCCTTGGCCACGCAGGTCGTGTGACGGCGATCATTCTTCAGAAGCGCCGAGACCGGACGGTCGATATGCCCTTCACCGATCAGCGTGGTGACACCGGCATTCTGCGCCATATTGGCCGCCTGCATCTTGGTCAGCATGCCGCCGGAGCCCAGCGATGACGTGCCGCCGGTGACCTCCAGATAGGCGCTGACATCCTCGACCGTTTCGATGAATTCGGCATTCGGATCCGTCGGATTGCGGTCGTAGAGACCATCAATATTGGTCAGCAGGACAAGATGGTCGGCCTGCAGCATCTGGGCGACCTTGGCCGCGAGACGGTCATTGTCACCGACGCGGATTTCCTCGGTCGTGATCGTGTCGTTCTCATTCACGATCGGCATGATCCCGCGCTCGAAAAGGCGCTGGATCGTGTTCTTGGTATTCAGGAAGCGGCGGCGGTCCTCCAGATCATCCAGGGTCACCAGGATCTGGGCGATATCGAAGCCGTGCTCATGCGCCACCTGCTTGTAGGCGTTCAGCAGGAGCGGCTGACCACAGGCTGCGGCGGCCTGCTTGTCCAGCACACCCGCATCCTCCGGAGAGGCATTGATCGCATTGAGCCCCAGCGCCACCGAACCGGACGAGGCCAGAATGACGTCATGCCCCTCTTCCCGAAGCTGAGCGATGTCCGCGAGAAGTCCGTGCATGAAGGCATAGCGCAGGGTCAGCTTCCCATCCGTGGCAAGCAGGCTGGACCCGATCTTCACGACAATACGTTTTTTCTCACTCACGAAGAGCTCCCGGTGTGGCGCAAGGGCTGGACCCCCGCTGAAATGTTGGGCGCAAAATATTTCGGGTTCTAATTATTTCAACCCCCAATGCCATCTTTTGCGCCGCGACAGAGGGCTAAATGCCTCATAAATTATGGCTGAAAGATAAACGAGCGCCCTGAAATCGCTTTTTTGTCGCAACCGCAAAACTTATTTGAATTCGAAATACATTCTGCTATGTACCGCCCCGACACGGCTCGATGCATCCCCGTTTGATGCGTCGGGCGTCTTGTATGTGGAACCGGAAGCCCAAGGGTGTGCGATGGAAATTCTGATGGTGGGATGCGGGAAAATGGGTGGCGCCATGTTGCGCCGCTGGCTGGACGAGGTCCCGGCGCGCTTCACGGCCGTCAACCGGACCCCCTCGGCCATTCCCGAAGGTGCCAGCCATGCAGGATCACCCGACGCCCTGTCCGGGCAAAAGTTTGACGCCCTCATCATTGCCGTCAAACCGCAGCAGATCGCCGAGATCATGCCGGCCTACACGGCCTTCCTGAAGCCCGGCGGATGCGTGATCTCGATCGCGGCCGGCTTCTCGATCGCCTCCATCCGCAAGGCCCTGGGCGCGCATCCGGTCATCCGGATCATGCCCAATCTGCCCGCCCTGATCGGCCGCAGTGTCAACGGGCTCTATGCCGACGACGCGTGCTCGGACGCCCATCGCGACCTGGCCACACAGCTGGCCGAGACAACCGGCACCGCGATCTGGGTGGAGACCGAGGACGAGATCGACCGGATCACCGCCATCGCCGGCTCCGGCTCCGGTTATGTCTTCGAGATTGCGCGGTCCTATGTGGCCGCTGCCGAGGCGATGGGGTTTGCACCGGGCACCGCCCGCGCCCTGGTGCTGGAGACCCTGTCGGGTGCCATTGAAATGGCGCGCCAGTCCGATCTGGGCCTGGACGAGCTGCGCAATTCGGTGATGAGCAAGAAGGGCACGACCGAAGCCGGAATCAACGCGCTGCGGCGCAACGGCCTGCTGGACCAGCTGATGCTGGAAACCACCGGGGCCGCTTATCAGCGCGCCGTCGAACTGCGCTAGTTGCCGCCGCGGCAAAACTCCCCAACAATCCCATCGGAATGGATCGAACATGTCTGATCGAATGCAAGCCTATATCGAACAACTCGGCCGCCAGGCCCAGGACGCGGCGCGCCAGCTCGCGACAGCGTCCACCGAACGCAAGAATGCCGCTCTGGTCGCCGCAGCCGCCAACCTGCGCCTGCGCGCCAATGACCTGATCGAGGCCAACAAGACGGATGTCGACAGTGTCCGTGAGGCCGGCAAGCCGGACGCCTTCATCGACCGGCTGATGCTGGATGGCGAACGCATTGAAGGCGTCGCCAAGGCGCTGGAACAGATTGCCGAACTGCCCGATCCGGTCGGCCGCCAGCTGGCGGTCACCGAGCGCCCCAACGGTCTGCGCATCGAACGCGTGGCTGTACCGCTGGGCGTGATCGGCATGATCTATGAGAGCCGCCCTAATGTCGGCGCCGATGCCGGTGCGCTCTGCCTGAAATCGGGCAATGCCGTGATCCTCCGCGGCGGTTCGGAAAGCCTGAACTCCACACGCATCATCGTGGAGTGCATGAAGGAAGGCCTGCGCGAGGCGGACCTCCCGGAGAACGCGATCCAGATGGTCGACACGACTAATCGCGCCGCGGTCCAGCACCTTCTGCAATGCACCGAATATGTCGACCTGGTCATCCCGCGCGGCGGCAAGGGCCTGGTCTCGCTGGTCCGTGACCAGGCGCGCGTGCCGACCCTGCTGCACCTGGACGGCAATTGTCACACCTACATCCATGAGAGCGCCGACCTGACCAAGGCCCGCGCCATCGTGCGCAATGCCAAACTGCGCCGGACCGGGATCTGTGGTGCCACCGAGAGCCTGGTGATCGACCAGGCCATCGCCGAGGACTTCCTGCCGGGCCTGCTGGACGAGATGAGCGATTGCGAGTTCCGCGGCGACGAAACCGCGACCGCCATCGATGACCGCATCAAGCCGGCCGCGGAAGAGGATTGGGGCACGGAATATCTCGACAGCATCCTGTCGGTGAAGATCGTCGCCGACCTGGCCGATGCGCTGAACTGGGTGTCGCACCATTCCTCGGCCCATACGGATGCGATCATCACGGAAGATGCGGACATCGCCGCCGTCTTCCTGAACACGATCGACAGTGCCGTCGTGATGCACAACGCCTCGACCCAACGCGCGCGAGACATGCTGGAAAGCGTGCTCGACCATATGGAAGCCTATGGCGAGGG
>NZLV01000037.1 GCA_002694345.1 Maricaulis sp. | reverse complement strand
ACCCGGCCGGAGCGTCCGGCCTGTCTGCGGATAGCCCGCGGCAGGAGCTGGATCTGTTCGACATGCTGGCCTTGGCCTGGTCGGAGCGGGGCTTCATCATCCTCGTGGCCGCCGTGCTGATGGCAATTGGCGTGGCCGCCTCCCTGACGCTTCTCAAGCCCAGCTATACCGCGGAATCCCGGCTTCTGGTCCTGCTCAATGAGGACCCGACACCGGCCGCCGCTGGCTGGGGTGACGGCTTCATGCTGAACCAGGTCATGCAGTCGGAAAGCGAACTTCTCAGCTCCAATGCGGTGCGCGAGATCGCCTATGAGACCCTCGGTCCGGAAGCGATTCTCGGTGAAGAGGTTCTCGGTGATGCGCGCGTTCCGGCCCTACGGGCGCTGCGGACCGGCTTTTCCGTCTCCCGCGCCCCGAACTCTTCGGCACTCAATGCACGGTTCGAGGCCGGCGATCCGGAGCGGGCCGCCCTTGTGCTGAATGCCATGGTGACGGCCTATCTGGCCTATCGAGAGCAGATCCTGGTCGAGACCGGTGTCTCCGGCCTGAGCGATCGCCGCCGCCAGGCCGATGTCGCCCTGGCCGAGAGCGAAGCCGCACTGGAAGCCTTCCTGCGCGCGAACGGCCTGTCGAATTTCGAGACGGAACAGCAGACCGCACAGAATCTGCTGGGCAATCTGACCGATCGGATCAACACGGCGCGGTCCAGCCATGATTCCTATCTGGCAGGTGCCGCTGCGCTGCGTGAACGCCTGCAGCAGATCCCGGAACAGATCGAGCTTTATGTCGAAAATGGTGTGAGTGGCCGGCTTCTCGACCTTCGGGCTGAGCGTGCCAGCCTGTTGTCACGTTACCAGGAAGGCGCTCCGGCGGTCGCTGCCGTTGATCGCGAGATCGCTGCCCTTCAGAGCTTCATCCAGTCCGGTGCCACGGACGGGCAGGGGCAGTCCCGCTCCGGTCCCAATCCGGTCCGGCAACAGCTTGAATCCGATCTCGCCACGCGGGATGCGAACGCGCGGGCCGAAGCCTCGCTCGTGACGGCGCTGGAACAGCAATTGGTGGCCACGCGGAATGACATCCAGCGTCTGCGCGCGCTGGGTCCCGAATACACCCGGCTCGCCCAGGATGTCGCTGCTGCGCAGGCGGCTGCCTCCAACATCGCCGAACTGGAGGCGAGTGCCGTTGCCAGTCGCTCGCAGGCACCCGGGTCTGCCGATTTCGTTCGGGTGATCGACCGTGCCGTGCCGCCGCTGGACGGGTCCTCCATGAAAAAGCTGGGCCTTCTGGCGTCAGCCGTCCTGTCATTCGGTGTCGCGCTTTTCCTGGGTCTGCTGCGTGGCTATTGGCGCACCTATCTGGCGCCGGGCCTGCAAGCGCGGTCCTATCCGGCGCCGGCTCAGGCGATGGCGTCCGGCCCGGTCCCGACGGCGCCGGCCTTCGCCGCTCATTCTCCCGAAATGAGCCGGGTGCCGGCCGATCCGTTCGACGGTCTGCCGGTTCTGGCGCGCATCACCGATCGCACCGCGTAAGCGCGGCGTTAACCACAGTTTGGGCAGTGTGGACGGGAAGAGTGCGAATCGTCCCGGACCCGCCGAGTCATGAATTTCTCCCACGACCTTTCAGAACTGGTCGATCAGCTAGAACCCATTGCCCGTCCGGGCGGTGAGGGGCGTGTGCTGATGGTCATGGGCGGTTCCCGCGGGGCCGGAACCTCGACCGTGGCCCGGGAGCTGGCGCGCCTGTCGGCCCAACGCTCCACGCGCGGCGTCTGGCTCTATGATCTCGACTTCACCGGCAATTCCCAGAGTGCCGCCGCCCATGTGCGCGGCGACGTCTTCGATGCCCGTTTCGGGCGGGAGCCCTTCTGGTCGATCAAGTCAGGCTCTCACCCGGCCCGGATCGTGGCGCGCCAGAGTGTCGTCCCCAACCTGTTCGTGACCCAGCTTCAGGCCCGCAAGGGAAGTGTGGAGCAGGTGGGGCTGCGCGCCTCGCCGGACTATTGGCAGGCTGTGCGGCAATCCATCGATCTGGCCGTCATTGACGCACCGGCGTCCAGCCGGGCGCCGCTGGCCATGGTCGGTGATGTCGATGGTGTCATCCTGGTCGCCGATGCGCGCCTGTCGCGCACGGATGGCCTGCTGGCGCGGCGCCAGTCCATCGAAGCGCGGGGCGGTGTGGTCGCCGGTGTCATCCTCAATCGGGCAGGGTTTGAACGGAGCGTGGCATGAGCCTCGCTGCCGAGCATGATCCGCCCTTTCTCGCTGCCCTGCGGGCGGCGCCACCCCTGAAATTTGCCGGCTTTCTGGAAGGCGGGCTGACCGTGCTCTGCCTCTTCCTGTTTTCCCAGGGGCTGATCGGACCGCTGTTCGCGGATCCGGAAAACCCGGAAAGCTCTGTCGTTCTTCGCCTGATCTGGCTGCCGGTCTACGGGGTCACGATGGCGCTGATCCTGGCGCGCCCGGGCCGTTTCCTGGGCACGCTGGGCCAGAACAAGCTCATCCTCATGGTGACCGGCATGACCATGCTGTCCGTGCTCTGGTCGATCGCGCCGGACACGACCATGCGGCGCTCCTTCGCCCTGATCATGACCACGCTGTTCGGGCTGTGGCTGGCCTCACGCTGGAGCTGGCGTGACATGGTGCTGCTGATCGCGCTGACGTTCGGCATCCTGGCCGTGCTCAGCGTCTTCATGGCGCTCGCCGTGCCGTCGCTGGGTGTCGACCATGATGTCCATGCCGGAGCCTGGAAAGGATTGTGGTGGGAGAAGAACGCGCTGGGTGCGGTGATGGGCTGGGGCGCGGTGTCCGCCTATGGCGCGCTGCGGCTTGATCCGCGGCGGCGCTGGATCTGGATGGGGCTGGCCGTTCTGTGTACGGCGCTCGTTCTCCTGTCGACCTCCAAGACGGCCCTGCTGGCCTGGCTCCTGGGGACGGGCGGCGTGATCGCCATTGCCCTGTGCCGCAAGGGGTTCGGCTTTGCCACGACGATCCTGGTGCTGGGTGTGACCGGGGTCTTCCTGTTCACCCTCATCCTGGTCGTGGCGCCGGTGGAATTCCTGGAATTGCTGGGTCGTGATGCCACGCTGACCGGACGGACCGATATCTGGGTCCTCCTGTCGCGCGAAGTGGCCAACCACCCCTGGACCGGGTTCGGCTATCGCGCTTTCTGGGCAGTCGAGGACGGGCCGGTCTTCTGGGTCCGCGAAGGCACGTCCTGGCCGGTTCCGACCGCGCACAACGGGTGGATAGAGGTCGCACTCTCCATCGGCATTCCCGGCGCTATCCTCATGGCGGTGGTCTTCCTGCAATCCGTCCAGCGCGCCTTCGCCCGCCTTTTCCGCGGCGGAGAAGCCTATTGGGCCTTGCCCTATATCGCACTGATCGCCGTCGTGTCGGTGTCGGAGAGTAATCTCATGTCACAGAACTCCCTGGGCTGGGTCCTGTTCGTTGCCACGGCGGCAAAGCTGGCGGACAAGTCCTCGCGCGAAGCTTAGCTCGGCGCCGCCACAGACTGGCCGTAGAAGCGCGGTTCGAAGGCTTCAATCCAGAACAGTTTTCCGGTGCCCTGGATGGCCTTGTCCAGAAGGGCCGCCGCCTTGCCGGGCGCGACCAGGGCTGCGAGCGCCGCGAGCGGACCAAAGACCAGGGCCTGGCCCAGTCCCACACCCATCCAGAAGGCAATCCTGGCGGGCTGGCCGGCATGACGGGCCGTCTGCGTGGCACCCTGACCAAAGGCGAAGGAGCGGGCCATGAGATAGCGCCAGCTGGTGCGTTTCGGGTCCACCCACTCAACGCCATGCGCCTTCACCGACCAGGCAAAGCGCGCGCCTTGGCCGGCAAGCATCAGGAAGAAGACATCATCTTCGCCGCCTGACACATTCATGCGCGGATCAAAAGGGTGGTCCGGCAGGTCGAAGGCGGCGCGGTCGATCAGGGAATTGCCGCAGCCATAGGGCTTTTCCAGGCTTGCATCGGCGTCCGGGCCGTAGCGGGAATAAAGGCGCAGGGCGAGGTCGCCCCGGATACCGTCGGCGTCCAGCGCCTCACCGCGCAGCGGGCCGAACACGACACTCGCGTCTTGGGATGCGGCAGTCTCCAACAAGGCGTCCAGCCAGGCGGGATCTGCCGTTTCATCATCATCCAGAAAGGCGATGAAGCGGCCGGATGCGGCGGCAAAGCCGGCATTGCGGGCATTGGAAACGCCGGGCCGGGCTTCATGGACATAGCGCAGCGGGCAGGGCGCGCTGGCCTGGAGATCGGCGATGGTCTGCCGGGCCGAGGCCGCCGGATCATTGTCGACAACCACGATTTCCTCGGGCAGGCGGGTCTGGGCAAAGACGCTCAGAAGCGCCCGCAACACGCCATCGGGGCGGCGGAAGGTGGGTATGACAACGGAGACACTCATGCGCCGGCTTCCAGGGTCTGCATGGCTTCGCTCACCGTCATGACGCGGGCGCCGGAGGCGGCCACGGCGTCGCACACCCGGTCCAGCTGTTGCGGTGTGCAGCCCCATTGTGTCGGCTCGTCCTGCACATCATGAGCGTAATAGATCAGCCAACCGGGATGGGAGATCAGTGATTGGGCGGCTTCCACGGCGCGATCAATTCCGGCCTCGCCGCCATCGATCGGCACGGACTGGAGCAGGCCGCGATCGGTGGCGCCCCGATTGATCCGGGCCTGGACGCCGCGAAGATTGGAAAAGCGCTCCAGCAAGGCCTGTTTGGAGGCCGGGGTGGCTTCGCCATAGGCAAAGGCAAAACTGTCCAGCTCGCCTTCATGGCCCATCGCCGCGAGGGCGCGGGCGTTGCGGGCGATGTCGGCCAGGAGTTCGGATGTCGGCACGGCGGCCGCATCGATATGGCTGTAGGTATGGCAGCCGATCTCATGCCCATTCGAGCTCAGCCGCTGCAGGTCTCCCGCGTCGAACATGGGGCCGTGATGGGTGACGCCACCGGCATAGCCTGCAGAGGCATAATACGTGCCCCGCCAGCCGCGCTTCTCCAACAGCTCGGCGCCCGTCGTCGCGGCTGATTTGGGAAAATCGTCAAAGCTGAAGCTCACGATCGCATGGTCGGGGCAGATCCGCATGGGCGTCCGGCTCGCATAGCGGGCCCAACGGCGGTTCAGTCCGGCCCACAGGCCCGATCCGGGGATATAGGGTGCGTTCATCAGATGACCTCCGCCGTCCAGCTGGCGCGCCACAGTTTGAGAGCTAGCGTCCGCAGACGCAGCGGCAGCGCATTCATCCGGCTCAGCGCCGACCAGATGCCGCGCAACAGTCCCTGGCCGGGCACGCGGCCAATGAGGCGCGCCGTTCGGGCACCTGGCAAGCTGGCCAGTTCCGGATTGCGATCGAGCAAGCGCTTGTAGTTGACCGCGCCTTCCTTGAATTTTGCCAGCAGGACATCGGCGCCCTGCAGTCCGCCATGGGCGGCGGGATTGTCGACATGGCTCAGCGTGAACCGCCCGGCGGCCCGCACGGCCCAGTCGACATCTTCCCAGCCCCAGCCGGTGAAATCCGTGTCATAGGGCACGGCTTCCATCACATCGGCCTTCACCAGGATGTTGGAAGCGCAAAATGCGCTGGCACCGATGGCATTGCGCGCCTCGGCATCGTTCTGATCGCTGGTGCGCGAGAGCGCGGCGTGGAGCTGCAGGGCCGGATCGTCCGGCCACAGCGTCTCATCCCCGCCAAAAACGGCGTCGGACCGGGTCTCGCTCATCACCTCGCGATACGTGTCGAGGAAGGCGGCGTGACCCGGTTGCATGTCGGCGTCGAGATAAAGCAGCCATTCGCCCCGGGCCTGTTGAGCCAGCAGGTTGCGCCCGCCGGAGCGCCCGCGATTGCGGGTCGAGGTCAGCAAGCGCACCGGCTGGGTCATGGCAGCAATGATACGGGTGAGGCGGGCATTGAGTTCCGGGTCCGGCTCGCCATCATCGTGCAGCAGGATTTCAACATCCCCGGCGCTTCCGGCCTGTTCAGCCAGGGCACGTACCAGATCGGCCGGATCATCCTTGTAGAAGGGGATCAGCACGGACAGCCGGATGGCTCGCGCTTCGCGCGCCGCGGCATTGGCGTATTCACGCACCGGATTGTCGATCATGACGGTCATGATGAAGCCTCCGCCGGGGTCAGGCTGGCGCGGGCATCGCGCAGCCATTGCCGACAATCGGCAATATTCAGCAAATAGGCTGAAATCCCGTAAACCGCTGCGCCAACAAATGCTTGGACGCCCAGATCGAGCCAGGCAAAGGGCAGGTCCGGCACCGAGAAGACGGCCGCGGCCATGATCGCGGTGGCGCTGCCCGCCTTGACCCACTCGGCCCAGGGCAGGGGCAGGACAAAATAGCGGCGCCCCATCACCACACAGATGACCAGGGCCACGGCATAGGCCAGCACGGTCGCCAGGGCGGCGCCCTGCAATCCCATGAGCGGGATGAAGACCATGTTCAGCGCCAGGTTCAGCAGGGCGGAACCGGTCATCAGGATTGCCATCACCCCGGTGCGTCGCTTCAGCGTGAAGGCCTCGTGGAAGTAGTAGGTCATCATGCCGTTCATCAGGCCGGACAGGGCGATCCAGGGCAGGATGCCCGCTGCTTCGGCCCGGACGGATTCACCCACCAGGACGGTGGTCAGCGGCTGGGCAACGAGGGCCAGGCCGGCGGCGGCGGGGAAGGCGATCAGCCCCATCAGGCCGGCCGCCTGTCCCGCGACAGCGCGCGCGGCATCCGGGCCGTCCTGT
>NZLV01000121.1 GCA_002694345.1 Maricaulis sp. | reverse complement strand
TCTCTTCCAGCGACATCACACGAGAGCGGGCCCTCTCGATATAGGCCTCATTGTCGAAGACATCGATCTCCGAATCCCAGACCTCGAACAATTGCCGCAGGCTTTCCTCGTCATGCCGGGCAAATGCGGCAGCCTTTTCCTCCGCCCGTTCCCGACTCTGTCCCAGCACCTGGAGGGATTGCGTCGCCGCCTCCAAGGAGGACCCGAACATCTCGCGCACGGCGCTGTCCGCACCTGCAGCCCTCAGCTGATAGACATGCTCGCGGCTGGCAGCCCGGGCAATGACGTGCACATGCGGATGACGTTGCTTGACGTGATGGACCAGTTCCACCGCTCGTTCGCGATTGTCAGTGCACACGATCAGAAGCTTGGCCCGCGCGATCCCGGCAGCCTCCAGCAGGCCAGGCCTCAGGACATTGCCGTAATAGACCTGGATGCCGAACTTGCGCAGCCCATCGATATGCTCGGCGGAATTGTCCAACACGATTGGCTTAATCCCATCCATCACCAGAAGCCGGTGCACGATCTGACCGAACCGCCCCATGCCGGCGATGATGACCGGAGCTTCCTCGTCGATCTCGTCCTCCATGCGCTCGGTCGAGCGGCGCGCCACGCGGGGCGACACAACTCGTTCGAACAGGGTCATGATGAGCGGGGTCGCCATCATGGACAGAGCCACGACGAGTGCGGCGATATCCGCGACCGGGTCGGGCAGGACGTGCACGCCGGTGCCGAAGGCGAGAAGGACAAAGCCGAACTCGCCGCTCTGCGCCAGGGCGAAGGTGAACAACCAGCGTGCCCGCCCCTTCATCCGGAACAGAACCGCCAGCGCCAGAAGGATCAAGCCCTTGAGGGCAATCAGGCCAAGCGTGAGGCCGAACACCAGTCCAGCTTCAGAAAACAGCAGCGCAAAGGGCATATTGGCCCCGACGGTGACAAAGAAGACACCGAGAAGAAGACCCTTGAAGGGCTCCAGGTCCGAGACCAGTTCGTGTCGGTATTCGCTTTCCGCCAGCAGCACCCCGGCTAGAAAGGTCCCCAGCGCGGGCGACAAACCCACTAGGCTCATCAGGACAGCGATGCCGATGATCAGCAATAGAGCGGCCGCCAGAAAAAGCTCGTGAAGTCCGGTTCTGGCGATGGTCCGAAAAGCCGGGCGAGTGAGATAACGTCCGCCCACGATCACCACCGCTACAGCAGCCAGCGTCGCCAAGCCTTGCGCCCACGCGGGCAGATGGGAAATCGGGGTTCCTCCGCCTCCGTGCCCGTCAGCGACCAGTTCAGCGGCAGCCCCCGCCGCGCTTTCCGCTCCCGGCAAGGCCAGGAAGGGCAGAAAGGCCAGCATGGGGATAACGGCAATGTCCTGGAAAAGCAGAACCGAAAATGAGGACTGCCCACCCTCGGTTCGGAGCCAACCTTTTTCACCCAAGGTTTGCAGGACAATTGCGGTTGAAGAGAGCGCGAAAATCATGCCGAGCGCGATGGCAAGGCGCCAGTCCAGACCAACGAGCATGCAAAGTATCGCCACGATGCTCATGGTCAGCAGGACCTGCAAACCACCCAGACCAAACAGCCGCAATCGCAGCTCCCAGAGCAGGCGCGGCTGTAACTCCAGCCCCACCAGGAACAGCATCATCACGACGCCAAACTCGGCAAAATGCTGAACGTTCTCAGGGTCGGACCCGACCAGGTCGAGCAAGGGGGCAATCGCCACTCCAGCGAGCAGATAGCCGAGCACGGATCCCAGACCGAGACGGTGGGCAATCGGTACGGAGATCACCCCCGCCCCCAGATAGATCGCCGCCTGGATCAAGAGATCGTTCAAAGCCGCCGCCCCGCTTGCCGAATATGAGTGAGCCCCAGACCTAGCAGCGCCCTGCGTGCTTCGCCAGAAGCTTCAGGCAAAGAATCGCGCATTTCCCGCGCAATTGCATTGAATCACCCCCGAACTACCACTGGCAGGTGCGCATCCAGCACCAAAACGAGAGCGCTAGTCTGCCGGGCAATCAAGGACACCGTCGAACACGTCCGAAAGGGCTGGCTGTCCGTCGATCATCAGCGCCGCAATCCGACAGCGCTGAGCATCATTGATCCGGTCATCCGCAGCGAGATCGGTAGCGATCCCCACCAAGCTCTCGGAACGCGAGATGACTTCCGGGCCGCCGCCTTCGCGGGTGTCGAAGCGCAAGGCCGTTCCGGTGTCGGTCCATTGCGGCCACCCCGGTCCAGTGCCGAAGGCATCGCCCGGCTCACCACTGGAAGCGAAAGACGCCCAATAGGCCCCCATCAGATCCGCCAGTTCCAGGCGCCCGTCTTCATTGCGGTCATTGAACAGAACCCTGTCGAAAGAACCGAAAAGCTCGAAGTGATCAAAGACGAAGGGAATTTCCATGGCATGGGACGCCCCCAGCAAGGCACCGGTATCCGTCACCAACACCGAGCCGCCCTCATCCCAGTCAAACCGGTAAGACCAGATGTCGCTGCGCCCGTGGGCGGCCAGCCGATTCAGCAAGCCGTCTACGGCATTAAAGCGCCAATTTCGGCTGGGATATTCCACGGAAGCCTCATAGGCGTCGCGGTGCCGCAGCCAGACCAGCGGCCCCAGGCGACGCGTCAATTGCGGATCAAAAACGAGATAGAGTTTCATCTCATCCCGATTACTGCCCGTGATCAGGGGGACCGGCGCAAACCCGTCCGGGTCCTCGGCCGCGGCCAGAATGCCGCCATCGCGCAAAGTCACACCATCCTCGATCATGCGCGGCAGGGAGGTCAGTTCCCCCGCCTCGTCCCGATAGGGCGAGAACACGGTCTCCAGCGAGACCGCGCGAAGGGCGGTGCCGTCGGCATCTGGCCCCGCCATGGCGTTGGCCGCGGCCAGACCGGCGACCGCATCCGTACCCCCGCCCTGTTCGGCGATTGCGAGGGGGACCGAAGCCGTGCCGCCGCTTTGCATGATGGCCCGGTGGAACAGGCCGCGCGCCTGCGGCATCGCCATCAGGCCAGCGATGTTATAGGCGCCGGCGCTTTCACCGAAGACGGTGACCCGGCCCGTATCACCGCCGAAAGCCTCGATATTCTCCTGGATCCATTGCAGGGCCGCGACCAGATCCAGCAAAGCGAAATTCGCCGCGGCATCCTCTGGCAGTACGGGCTCTTCGCGAAGGGCTGGATGGGCCAAAAAGCCGAGCGGCCCCAGGCGGTATTGCACACTGACGATGATGACGTCTTGCTGGTTGGCCAGAGCTGAGCCGTCATAGGCCGAGGAGCTTCCCCAGATATTGCCACCGCCATGAATCCACATCATGACCGGTAGATCGGCGCCGGGCTGCGCATTCCGGGGGGCGTAGATGTCCAGCGTCAAACAGTCTTCCGACCCGATAAGCTCACCAATGCCGGTTTCGCCCCCCGTGGAGAGCGTGTTGGTGATCTGGGGACAGACCGCTCCGGCCGTGAGCGCATCGAAACGGGTGCTCCGTGTCTCCGCAGGACGCGGGGCGCGCCACCGCATGGCCCCCACCGGCGGCGCGGCATAGGGGACCGCCATCCAGGCGGCTGCACCAGTTTCAGTCTCGAAGCCCGCGACCTCGCCCTGCCGGGTGGCACGCACCAGGTCCTCCGCCAGCACCGGTTCGAATGCCATCTGATCACCGCCAGAACACGCGGTCACAGCCAAGGCCGTCAGCCCCAGCAACAAATTGCGGATATGCATGTCACCCCTCCCCGAGCTGGCAGGAAGGCTGGGGCGGCAAGAGCCGGGCGTCAAGCGTATCGGGAGAAAACCCCTCACCCGGGATACCGGGTAGTAAGGGAAGAGTGATGGTGAGCCCGCAGGGATTCGAACCCTGGACCTACTGATTAAAAGTCAGTTGCTCTACCAACTGAGCTACAGGCTCCCCTCACGAGGAGCGCGGAACCTATACGCGCGATTCCGGAGGGTCAATGTGGCTTTGCCATACGATTTCAGCATTTTTGATGAGATTTCAGCGGCCGCTTGGATTAATCATAAAAGCATGAGGGGATATCTGAGTATTTTTCTGTGCTGTACGGCGGCTCTCGCGGCCACTGCCTGCTCGTCAACGCGCAGCACGGCGAGCATGGCGCGCAATGAAACCGCAGACGCGCTCGAGGATGCTGTCGGCCTGCCCCGGCAGCGGCCGGGAGCCATAATGGTGGATGAGGGCGATGACACCGTCCCGACACCCTATGGAGGGGAAGGGTCTCGCCGTCGCTGCTCCAGTGTTGCGCAGGACATCGCCCGCCTGACGGTGGTGCTGGGCCCAGATGTCGAGGAAGAACAGCGCCTGGCCGAGGAACATGACCATGATCATGATACGTGGATGGGTCAGGGAGCCCATATCGCCGCCCAGGCACCCGATGCTGCGGCCGATGGCGCGCGCAGTCTGTACCGATCCTCGATTGTCGGTCTGAACCCGGTCCGCCCGATCATCCGCTTCATTGGCCGCGCCGGCCAGATCGAAAGCGAAGCCCGCGAGCAACACGACATGGCCCAACGGCGCCGTGCCTACCTGCGCGGCCTGTACGACGGCTTCGGCTGCCCGCCCGCCCAGATGCGCCGGGCTTTTGAGGCCTATGGCCTGGTGGAAGAAGAGACCAACGCTACATCCCAAGATTAAACATCGGTCATCTCTGCAACCAATTCTGGCTCTCCCCGTTTCTGTCCTGAATGGCGATGCACACGCCTTCCCGGTCCGGACCTTTTGTCCCGGCCGGTTCACGGAAAGAAACCAGGAGGTTGTCATGAAACCCTTTTCGATCCTGATGCGTGCCACGGCCACCGCTGCCCTGACGGGGGCGGCCGTGTCTCTCACCGGCGCAGCGGCTCTGGCCCAAGATGGCGAGCCTGATGAGACCATGACCATTGAAGGTCAGGCCAACACGCCGCAATCCAGCTCTTTCGTGCAGGACAATGACCTGCTGCGCGCCGCTGCGGAGGCGTGGGACAATTCCGACCTCGACCGCGCGCCCTACACTGACGACCACGCCTGGGTCGGCCATCGTGTCGAAGGCGAGGCCGGAGCCCGGATCGGAGAAATCGAACGGGTCCGCCTGTCCGCGGAAGGTGATGTCGAAGCCATCGTGGTTGAAGCCGGCGGCTGGATGGACATCGGCGGACGCGAAGTGTTGCTCCCCCGCAACGAGGTGCGCTTTGCCGAAGATTCGCAGACCGCGATCATCGCCCCCACCCGGGTCGAATTCGAAGCCCTGCCGCGCTTCAACGAGGATGCGGCGACTGAGTTCCCGCTGTCCGACCAAGACTATGGCGACAATGAAAACGAGCAGGAACTGGATGACACGCCGTCCGGCTCGTAACCCATCC
>NZLV01000036.1 GCA_002694345.1 Maricaulis sp. | reverse complement strand
TGGAAGTCCAGGCAGGCCTGCTCGAAAGGCAGACCACAATATTCGAGGATGCGACGGACCTGGGTCTCCAGATCGGCGACCACATCCTCATACTGAACGCGCAGGATCTGACCGGGCAGGACCCGGTCCCAGTGATCCATCAGCTCCACATAGCCGCGGTAGTAGCGACCGACTTCCTCGAGCCCGTAGGTGAATTCCTGCCCCTCGGCGAAGAGCTGCTTGAAACCGGAGAAGCAGCAAGCCATCGGCTCGCGGCGGGCATCAATGATCTTCGCATTGGGCAGGATCAGCTTGATCAGGCCGATATGCCGGAAATTGTTCGGCATCTTGTCGGTGAAGAAGGGCGCGCCCTGGCGGTGGATGCGCGTATTCTCGATATAGTCCTCACCCAGCTCGCGCAGCTGGTCCGCGGAGAGCTCGTGCAGGATGCGCGGATAGCGCGTCCGGTCGGAACGGTTGCGGCCGCGCAGACGGTGCGACAGGGCCAGGATGTTGGGCAGTTCCAGCGTGCCGTCGACCTGGCTGTGCGAGGCCAGGATCTGCTCCAGCAGGGTGGAGCCGGCGCGCGGCAGGCCGACGATGAAAATCGGGTCCGGCGCGTCACAACCCTGCCCACCCTTGGTGGCGAACAGGTCGGGCGTACACAGGCTGGCCTGGGCTTCCAGCTCCTCGTCCATCTGCTCGGCCGTATAGCGGGTCTGGAGCTTTTTCAGCGCATTGCCGCGCTCGTAATAGCCAAAGGACGCATCATAATCCTTGCGGTCCTCGAAGGCCTTGCCCAGCGCAAAGCAAAGATGGATGCGATTGGCGAAAGTGAGATCGGGCGAGGCCTCCTGGGCCTGCATGCCGGCGATCTCCTCATCGGTGAAGCGATAGGTCTTCAGATTGGCCAGCCCGTACCAGGCATCGCCATAGTCCGGCTGAGCCGCAAAAGCGCGGCGATAGGCGCTGACCGCCTCGTCCTGCCGGCCCAGCGTCTTGAGCGCGTGACCGCGGGAGGTATGGGTGGCGGGGTCTTCCGGCAGGCGTTCCAGAACCTGGTCGAAGAGGTCCAGCGCTCGCTGGTAGTCACCGGTCTGCATGCTCTCGATCGCATAGTGCGACTGGAAGAGCGGATTATCCGGCTCGGTCTCGTAAAGGTGCCGGGCCTGGGCCAGGGCGGCCTCGAATTTCTGCCGTTTGCGCAGGACCTGGATGAAGTCGAGCCGCAATTGCGTATTGCCCGGCTCGAACTCGATCGCGCTTTCCAGCAGGAAGTCGGCATCCTCCAGGACGCCAAAGCGATTGCCCAGCTCCGCGAGAAGGCGCATCGCCTCGACATGGTGCGGTGTCTTCTGGAGGAAGGCGCGGCAGAGTTTCTCCGCCTTCAGCAGCTTGCCCTCGTGCAACAGGTGGGTGACCGAGACGAGTTCCCGCGGCAGGGCACTGATCCGCTCGGCCTGGGCCAGGGCCGCAGCCGCTTCGGCTGCGCGTCCGGCGGCCTGCAGCAATTCCGCCTGTGCGCGCCAGCTGGCGACCAGGGCCGGGTTGAACTGGCAAGCGCGCTGATAGGCGGTCAGGGCCCGGGCCGGCTCATCCAGCTGGCGCAGGAGATGGCCCTCTTCCTGGAAGGCCCGGCCAAAGTCCGGGGTGGTCCGCTTGATCCGGTCGAGCGCCGCCCGGGCCTCGTCGAAGCGTTTGAGATAGCGGCAGGAGACCGCCTGCATGTAGAGCGCATCGGTATGGTCGGGCGCGGCCTCGAGCACGGGCCGGAGCGTGTCCAGCGCGGCCTCGAACCGGTTCTCATACATTTGCTTTTGCGCTGAGTTCAGCGCCTGGACATGACTGTCCGTATCCTCTGACACGCTATCGGGCTCCGCCGGTCTTGAAGAACGCAGAAAGCGTCCCCTTGCAGGGACGCTTTCCATTGTGGCCATCGGCCAAGGGCTTGTCAGGGCCTAGTACTGCACCCCGACACGCACGCCGACCGTCCGCGGACGGATGATGGTGACCTGCTCGCGGTCGAACACGAAATTGTTCGCCATCTCGCCGCGTTCATTGGTCAGGTTGTCGGCAAAGACCTCAACCGACCAGTTTTCACCGGTCAGACCCGTGGAGAAGTTCAACGAGGCATAACCTTCGATCTCCGCTTTGTTGATCTCGATCACGTCGGACCAGCTGTCGTCGGTGATGGTGATCTGCGGCATCACATGGGCCGTCATGCCATTGTCCAGGAACCACTCATAGCGGGCCCGGAGATTGGCTTGATAGCTCGGCGCGAAGGCCAGTTCGGAACCGGCGACAACGTCATTGGTCGGCGTCAGGACTTCGGTGATCTCGGTATCCAGGATCGAGAAGGCACCCACCACCGTCAGGCCCTCGATATCCGCCGGCGCCCAGGTGACTTCACCCTCAATACCCCGGATTTCCGCATTGGCGGCATTGTCCGAGAAGAAGAGATTGGTGATCGACGGGTCGAAGATCGTGGTCTGCAGATTCTCGATCTCGACGAAGAAGGCATTACCGTTGAAGCGGACCTGATTGTCAAAGAGGTCGGTCTTCCAACCGAACTCGTAATTGGTCACGTCATCGGTATCGAGCGCGTAGGGCACGGTGTAGCCACCGGGGCCGGCTGCGCCACCCGGACGGTTCAGGAGACCCGGACGGAAGCCTTCGGACACCGTGGTGTAGAAGAGCAGGCCGTCAGCCGGACGCCATTCCAGCGTCCCCTTGAAGATGAAGCCGTCGGTCGAGGCCGTGTCCGGATTGCCGAACGGATTGTTCGGAGCATAGAGCGCCGAAATGTTGGTCCCGAAAACCTGGGCGTCCGTGGTGGCGCCGAAATTGCCGAAGGACGAGTTGGCGCTGCCCTGCAGGTCAACCTCGATGTCGTAGTAACGGGCACCGACGGTCAGGGAGAGCTGTTCGGTGACATCGAAAGTCGTCTCACCGAAGAAGCCGAACTGGGTATCGGTACGCAGCACGTCATTGCGGAAGATCACGCCGGCCGGGAACGGGCCCGGATCGGAGAAATACCCCGGCGAGGCGCTGCCGATCTCACCCGTGACCGACGTATTGGTCAGCGGATAGTTCGGACCGAAACCGGTGGTCACGCCGTCAAAGGAGATGGCGTATTCGGAGCCCGGATAGGTGAAGTCGTTCAGCTCGGCGATTTCCATGTCGGAATAGAAGCCACCGAAGGTCGCACGGATGCGGCGGTCTGCCGGCGTGTTGAAGCGCAGTTCCTGCGTGAACACGCTGGTATTCGTGCCCGACTGGACGAAGAGGTTCGGCGCCTGGCAGGTGCCGGACGGAGCCGCGGCACCCGGATAGGTCACCGAGCCGTCACAGATGTAGTAGGGCAGGTACTGACCGACGAAGAGATAATCGGTGTAGTCGACACGCTGGTCGGTTTCGCGGTCGGTATAGGCACCGGTATAGACCACTTCCAGGGCGCCGAGGCGGCCTTCCAGCGTCCAGCTGGTATTGTGGAAATAGTCGTCCAGCTCGTCCTGCTCGAAGCGCGAGACTTCCAGATCATCCAGGGTCGGGTCGATAAAGAAGACACCTTCCGAATCCAGCTGCTGCTGCATGTGCATGACGGTCAGGGACCAGTCGGCATTGAAGTCATACAGCGCGCTCAGGCGGAAGCCCGAATAGGTGGTGTCGTTGAAGTTCTTCTCCAGCAGGGTGGAGTTGTTCGCATCCAGGAAGGTCACGCCGGACAGGTCGGCCGTGGACTGGAAGCCGGCACGCGTGGAACTGACCGGAACACCATTGGCGCGAACCGTGCCGGCCGGACGGAAGCGAGCCGATTCCGACGCGTTCACCGTGCCCGGGACATTGTCGATATAACCGCCTTGCTGGTCGACATAGACCACACCGCGCAGCGCGAAATTGTCAGCGACCGGGACGTTCACAACGGCCTCGACCTTGTTGGACATCTCGCCGTCCTGCGTGAAGGACACGGCAAAGTTCGACGAGGCGAAGAAGGCGGACGGGTCCGGACGGTTGGTGATCAGGCGGACCGTACCGGCCTGCGAAGACGCGCCATACAGCGTGCCCTGCGGCCCGGGCAGAACTTCGACGCGCGCCAGGTCGGCGGCGTAGACGTCGAGGTTACGACCCGGCTGCGAGACCGGCTGTTCATCGAGATAGAGAGCCACGTTCGGCGCGAGACCGGCCACACCGGCCGTCGTCAGGTTCGGCGTGGTGGAGGCCAGACCGCGGATATAGATGGTGGACTGGCCCGGACCGGAACCGCCCGCCGTCACACCCGGCAATTGCTGAAGATAGTCGGTGAACACGTCGACGCCGAGTTCATCGAGCGTCTCTTCATTCATCGCATTGACGGCCAGCGGAATGTCCTGCGTGCTGGTCTCGCGCTTGGTGGCGGTGACGGTGACAACGTCGACCTGGGCGTGGGCGACGGCCGTCCCGGCAAGGGAGATGGCGGCGGCGGAAAGGATGGTGGTCGTCAGTGCTCTTTGCTTCAGCATGATGCGGATGCAGCCCCTGTTTTGACTAATACGGTATGGATTTGACTCTGACCTAGACAGTCCGGCCGCCGCTGGCCAGACCTGCTTTGAGCTGGAAGTATTGCACTGCGGCAAAATGCTTTGCCCTGAAAGCTTCAAGGATTGGCCTTCTTGTTGTTTTTTCGTCATATTTTAGCCAGTGTTACATAGAAGTAACAGGTAGAAACCGAATGCCTTGTTCGAAAAGAAAGCAGGCGCGTCCGGATTTATGATGCGAACTCAAAGCTTTTGACCGCAATCCGCGCTGCAGGAGTTGGAAACCCGGCAAAGCGGCGATAAAGGAAAAGAAAACAGGTTCAGCCAGGCAAGCATGAGCGATCACGACGAAATCCTAGTGGCCTTGCGCCGCATCACCCGCGCCATCGATCTCCAGTCCAAGCGATTGGTGAAAGCCACCGGACTGACGGCCCCGCAACTGGTCGTCATCGACACGCTACACAAGCAGGGCGACATGTCGCCCAGTGCCATTGCGCGCGCCGTCTCGCTGAGCCAGGCCACGATCACCTCCATTCTCGACCGCCTGGTCCAGGCCGGACTGGTGGAGCGCGTGAAGAGCGATACCGACAAGCGTGTCGTGATGGCCAAGCTGACGGAAAAGGGCATCGCCGCCAGCGACAATTCGCCCGAATTGCTGCAGGCCGGATTCCTGCGATCCTTCCGCACGTTGCAACCGTGGGAACAAAACATGCTGATCGCCTCCCTCCAGCGCATTGCCGAACTGATGGACGCCGAAGAGCTGGACGCCGCCCCCTTCCTGGAACCCGGCGACCTGCACTCATGAGCGGGACACCGCTGGCGGGCCTGCGCGTTGTCGAACTGGCCCGCATCCTGGCCGGCCCCTGGATCGGCCAGACCCTGGCAGATCTGGGCGCCGATGTGATCAGGGTGGAGGCCCCCGCAGGCGACGATACCCGCACTTGGGGACCGCCCTGGATCGAGCATGAGAGCGGCCGCTCGGCGGCCTATTTCCACTCCTGCAATCGCGGCAAGCGCTCGATGATCGCCGATTATCACGACGCGAAGCAGCTGGAGACCGTCAAACGCCTGATCGACCACGCCGATGTCGTGATCGAGAATTTCAAGGTCGACGGGCTGGCCAAGTACGGGCTGGACTATGACAGCCTAAAAGCCCGCAATCCGCGCCTCGTCTATTGTTCGGTGACCGGGTTCGGCCAGGACGGCCCCTATGCCCACCGCGCCGGCTATGACCTCGCGATCCAGGCCATGTCGGGCGTGATGGATCTGACCGGCGAGGCGGATGGCCCGCCCCAGCGCTTGGGCGTCGCCTTCGCCGATGTCTTCACCGGCCTTTACGGCACAATCGCCATCCAGGCCGCCCTCGCCCAGCGCGAGCGGACCGGAAAGGGCCAGCATATCGACATGGCCCTGCTGGACACGATGATCGGCGTGCTGGGCAATCAGGCGATGAACTATCTCGCCACCGGCAAGACACCGAAGCGGATCGGCAATGCCCACCCCTCCATCGTGCCCTATCAGGAATTCCCCTGCTCGGACGGCCACATCATCATCGCCTGCGGCAATGACGGCCAGTTCGAACGCCTGGCGGGATTGCTGGCGCTGGGCGATGACGCGCTGGAGGCCAACCGGACCAATGCCCAGCGCGTTGGCAACCGGGCGGAACTGACCGGCCGGATCGCGGACATCATGCAGCACAAATCGCGCGAATTCTGGCTCACCGCACTGGAAGAAAAAGGCATTCCCGCCGGACCGATCAATACGGTCGAGGAAGCCCTCAAGGACCAGCAGGCCGTCTATCGCGGCCTGGTCATCGAGCGCGACGGGATTCCCGGCATCCGCTCACCCATGCGCTTCTCCGATGCCCCCATCGGCGAAACCGGCCGCTGCCCGGGCCTGGGTGAACATACGGATGAGATCCTCGCAGAACTGGCGGAGTTGGAATCAAGCGCCCCTCCTTCCCCTTGATGGGGAAGGTGCCGGGCGAATGCCCGGCGGAAGGGGTGAAAGCGCAGAGCGCCTTCCAACTCTTTGACTGTCGCCCGCTTCAGCGCGCATGCGCGCGGCCCCCTCGCCCATCAAGGGCGAGGAGAAAACTCAGCAGTCCTAGTTGAACGTCTCGCCCTTGGCGGCCTTGTCTTCCAGGAGTTTGCAGACCTCGGCACCCTGGGCTTTCAGGCCGGCGACGACCTTGTCCAGGCCGATCGTGTCGGCCCAGAACATGGGGCCACCCGTATAGGCCGGCCAGCCATAGCCATTGATCCAGACCGTATCGATGTCGGAAGCGCGCTGAGCCATGCCCTCTTCGAGGATCTTGGCGCCCTCATTGATCATCGGGAAGAGCAGGGCTTCGCGGATTTCATCATCCGAGAAGCTGCGCTGTTCCAGTCCGGACTTGGCGGCAAATGCCTTGATGACCTCGGCCACTTCCTCGGACGGGATGGCGCGCCGGTTCTCGTCATAGTCATAGAAGCCCTTGCCCGTCTTCTGGCCACGACGATCACGCTCGCACAGCACGTCGCGCACGGTTTCGCCCTTGGACTTGGCCTTGTCCCAGCCCAGGTCCAGACCGGCGAGGTCGGACATCTGGAAGGGGCCCATCGGCATGCCGAAATCGGTTAGCGCCTTGTCGACATCCCACGGCATCGCACCCTGCAGCAGCATGGCCTGGGCGGCGCGCTGGCGCGGGGACAGCATGCGGTTGCCGATGAAGCCGAAGCAGACACCGGATACGACCGCGACCTTGCCGATCTTCTTGGCCAGGTCCATCGCCGTCTTGAGCACGGCCGGCTCGGTCTTTTCGGCGCGGACAATCTCCAATAGGCGCATGACATTGGCCGGCGAGAAGAAGTGCAGGCCGAGCACGGAACCCGGACGCTTCGTTTCGGCGGCCATCTCATCGACATTGAGATAGGAGGTGTTGGAGGCCAGGATCGCGCCCTGTTTGACGATAGCGTCCAGCGTGCGGAAGACCTCTTTCTTCACATCCATGTTCTCGAACACGGCCTCGATGACCAGGTCGCAATCGGCCAGGTCATTATAATCCAGCGTCGGCGTGAGCAGATCCATCGCGCCCTTGACCTGGGCCTCGGTGAAACGGCCCTTGGCAGCCGAGCGCTCGTAATTCTTGCGGATGATGGAAACGCCGCGGTCCAGCGCTTCCTGCTGGCGCTCGACAATGGTCACCGCATAGCCGGCGGTGAGGAAGTTCATGGCAATGCCGCCACCCATCGTGCCGGCACCGAGAATGCCGACCTTCTTGATCGGGATCAGCGGCGTGTCTTTCGGGATATCGTCGATCTTGGCCGCCGCACGCTCAGCGAAGAAGAC
Organism: Maricaulis sp.; assembly: GCA_002694345.1. Taxonomy (GTDB): domain Bacteria; phylum Pseudomonadota; class Alphaproteobacteria; order Caulobacterales; family Maricaulaceae; genus Maricaulis. The sequence continues at coordinate 2,196 of NZLV01000036.1, read as the reverse complement.
ATGGCGCAGGGCCTTGGACTGGGTGCCCGAGACCAGCTTGCCGAACAGCTCGCGCTCTTTCTTCACGCCCTCGGCATAGGGCAGGTCGATGGCAGCCTTCACCGCCTCGATGCACGCTTCCGGCGCCTCGAACCCCTTCATGCGGCGCATCTGCGTCTTGCGGAACTCGTCGAAGAAGGGCGCGTCGGACGGAATCTCCTTGATCTTGTCCGTGCGGGTGGACGAGACCGGGTGATCGGCCTTGCCGGCGACGGAGCGGGCAAAGGCGACGCCGGAACCGGCCAGGTCATCCTCGGCCACCAGCTTGTCGACCAGGCCGATGCTTTCAGCCTTGGCGGCCGAGATCGGATTGCCGGTGACAATCATCGGCAGGGCATCGGCGACACCGACCACGCGCGGCAGGCGTTGCGTCCCGCCGGCACCCGGCAGGATGCCCAGCTTAACTTCCGGCAGGCCGAGCTTCGCGGACGCCACGGCGATCCGGTAATGGCAGGACAGAGCCACTTCCAGACCCCCGCCCAGCGCGGTGCCGTGAATGGCGGCAACGACCGGCTTGGCGCTGGCTTCGATGGCATCCACCACTTCCGGCAGGGAGGGACCGACCGGCGGCTTGCCGAATTCGGTGATGTCGGCCCCGGCAAAGAAGGTGCGGCCCTCGCACGTGATCACGACGGCCTTGATGGCGTCGTCGGCGGCCGCTTCCTGGATGGCCTCGGCGAGCCCGGCGCGGACGGCCTGGCCCAGCGCGTTCACCGGCGGATTGTTGGACGTAACGACCAGGACGTCACCGTCCTTGCGAGTGGTGATCACGGACATGCCTGTCTCTCCCTCATCAATTCTTCTTTGACGGCGTTTTGCCTGAAGCTAGCGGATTATGGCCTCGTTATGGACGCGAAAGGTCGCGCAGGCCAATCTGCGAAGACGCATACCCTGTATTCGATACACAAAGCAAGCACCGACATTCACAGGCGTTGGACATATTCCCTTGTGGGTTTTCAGCGCTCGACCTATTGTTTGCCCTACAAAGATAATAGCAAACCGAAAACAGGATTGCCGGGGATGGAAAACACGACAGGCGCGCCCGAGGCGGCGCCAGCATACCAATTGCCCGAAGGTTGGCCCAAGGCCACGCTGGAGCAGATCCAGGGTGCCCTGTGCGCGCCGGACATGCGCTTCGAGATGGAGACCGTGAAAATCCGCGGCATCCCGACGCGAACCTGGAAGAATGCCCTGCCCGCCCTGCCGGAACTGGCCCGCCACGGCGCCACCCATGGCGACCGGCTTTTCACCATCTATGAGGATGAGCGCGTCACCTATGAGGCCTGGTTCAAGGCCGTGGCCGCGCTGGCCCATGAGCTCGAGGATCTCGGCGTCACCAAGGGCGACCGCGTCGCTCTCACCATGCGCAACCTGCCGGAGTGGCCGGTTGTCTTCTTCGCGGCGACCAGCCTGGGCGCCATCATCGTGCCGCTGAATGCCTGGTGGACCGGATCCGAACTGGCCTACGGGCTGAAGAATTCCGGCGCGAAAGTCCTGGTCTGCGACGCCGAGCGCTGGGACCGCATCGCGCCGAGCTTAGCCGAACTGCCGGACATGGAGCACGTCCTGGTCTCGCGCTCGGACACGCCGCTGGCTGCACCCGCCCGCCGGCTGGAAGACGTGATCGGCGGCCCGAAGGATTATGCCGGCCTGAAACAGCAGGATTTGCCGCAGGCGGAGATCGCCCCGGACGATCCGGCGACGATCTTCTACACCTCCGGAACGACGGGAAACCCCAAGGGCGCGCTGGGCACCCACCGCAATATCCTGACCAATATCCTGTCCTCGGGGTATGCCGCCGCGCGCTCCTGCCTGCGCCGCGGGGAAATGCCGCCGGAGCCAACCCCGAAAGTCTCGCTGACCGTGATCCCGCTCTTCCATGTGACGGCCTGCAATGCCGGCCTGATGGGCACGATCTTCGCGGGCAATACCATGGTCTTCATGCACAAATGGGATGTGGTGAAGGCGTTCCAGATCATCGAGAAGGAAAAGGTCAACACGACCGGCGGGGTACCGACGATTGCCTGGCAATTGATCGAACATCCCGACCGCGAGAAATATGATCTGTCCTCGCTTGAAGCGATCGCCTATGGCGGCGCCCCTTCGGCCCCCGACCTGGTCCGCAAGATCAAATCCGTCTTCGGCGCCCTGCCCGGC
>NZLV01000120.1 GCA_002694345.1 Maricaulis sp. | reverse complement strand
GCCATGCTCGGCCTGGAAGGCGAGTTCGCCGCAGCTGACCGCGACTTCTACTGGACGGTGTCCGGCAGCTTCGGCCGCGTGGAAGGCGAAAGCTTCTCCTGGGGCGTGCTGCTGGCCGAGTTCGAAAACGCGCTGGCCGCCGTCAGCGACGGTGCCGGTGGCGCGATCTGCGCCATCAATGCCGATGCCGATACGACCAATGACGACCCGAACTGCGCCGCACTGAACCCGTTCGGCTTCGGAAATATCTCCGACGACGCTCGGGCCTATGTGACGACGCCGAGCGGCGAGACCTATGTCAATGAACAGGTTGACTTCCTGGCCACGCTGGGCAGCTCGCTGTTCGATCTGCCGGCCGGTCCGATCGACTATGTCCTGGCCTATGAGCACCGTTCGGAATCGGCCGAGTTCACGCCGTTCCAGGCCAACCAGCTGGGTCTGGTCGGCACCGGCGCCACCACGCTGGCCACGTCGGGCGACTACAATACGAATGAATTGTCGGCGGAAATCCTCGTCCCGATCGTGGGCGGCGACTTCACCCTACCGCTGGTCCAGGAACTGGAATTCTCCGGCTCCTACCGCTTCGTGGACAACTCCATCGCCGGTGAAGAAGGCGTCTGGGGCGCCGGCCTGCGCTGGCGTGTCACGGAAGACCTGATGTTCCGGGCCTCCCAGAGCCGCAACTTCCGCGCTCCGACCCTGACCCAGCTCTTCGCGCCCACCAATACGGTGTTCTCGAATGCCGGGATCGACCCGTGTGATGCCGACCGCATCAATTCGGGCCCGAACCCCGCCGTTCGCCGCGCCAATTGTGAAGCCGAATGGGCCGCCAACCCGGCCTATGGCAATCTCGCCACCTTCCAGGACCCGGCCGAGAACTTCACCGTCACCACGGTCACCACGGGCGGCAATGCGAACCTCGAAAACGAGATCTCGGACACCACCACGTTCGGCTTCGTCTTCGAACCGAGCTTCATTCCGGGCCTGACCCTGTCGGTCGACCGTCTGGAAATCGAACTCACCGACGGCCTCGTGGCCTTCACCACCGCCGACTTCATGGCGGCCTGCTATGACAATGCTGTCCAGCCGGTCGACATGTGTTCCGCCTTCACCCGCCTGGCGGCTTCGGACGGAACCAACCCGGCCGGTACGGTAGTCACCGGCCGCACGACGACGGTGAATGCCGGCCTGATCAACTTCGAAGGCGAAGTCATCTCGGCCCAGTACATGGTGCCGCTGGACGCTGTCTTCACCAGCTTTGATCCGGGTCAGCTGACGCTCGGTCTGGAAGCCACCCACACGTCGAGCCTGACCACGGCCGTCGTGGGTGCCACCGAAGACCGGACGGACAACACAGCTGCCAATCCGGACTGGACCGGCCGGTTCGACGCAATCTGGACCCGCGGTCCGGTGCGCCTGACCTACCAGCTCTCCTATCTGGATGAAGTCCTGGCCTCGGCCAATGCCACGATCGAGAGCACGCCGAACCCGTATCTTTCTCGGAATATCACCCACTCGATTTCCGGCGCCTACGAGCTCCGCGAGGACCTCACCATCCGTGCCGGTATCACCAATCTGACCGATGAAGAGCCGTCCTACCCGTCGCTGAGCTATGGCGACATCCTGGGCCGCCGTTACTTCGTCGGTGCCAACTTCAGGTTCTAGGGGACCTGTGCAGGGGTGGGCCGGTGACAGGCCCGATCCGGTCCACCCCTGTTTTTACCGGCGCGCCGCTGAGCCGCTCGCCTGACGACCACAGCCGCGCCCTTCCGGCCGGACAGCAGCCCCCCTGGAAAGATTGCCCGCCTCATGAGCTATGCGCACTGGATCCGCCAAATCATCGGCCGTCTTCGCGACGAACCCCGCGAAGCCTGGTCGCTGTTCGACAGCTCGGTTCCCGAACCGGAAGCCCTGCTGCGCGAACTGATTGCCGATGCTTTCGCCGAACCCGTGACGAGCCGCTATACGAGCGCCTTTGTCAGCGGCAATCCCTACACCATGGCCGCCCTGTCGCGGCGCTATGACATGCCGCGCGACAACATCCTGTGCACCACCGGTGCGACAGAAGGCCTGCACACGATCTACCGGGCGCTGTTGCAGCCGGGCGATCACATCCTGATCGAGACGCCGAATTTCGAGCTGTTCGACAGCCTGGCCCGTTCGCACCGCTGCGAGATCAGCCATGTCGCCCGCAATGCCCCCGAATTCGGGATCGACCTGGAGGCCGTGAAGGCGGCCCTGCGCCCCACTACGCGCATGGTCGTCGTGTCCAATCTGCACAACCCGTCCAGCGCCGTGCTGCCGCGGGCCCAGCTGGACGCGCTGATCGCCCTGGCGGAAGCCCATGATTTCTGGCTCGTCGTGGACGAGGTTTACAGCGACTACGTGCCTGAAGCACAGCGCTCACCGGTCGCGGCCAGCCTCTCGGACAAGGCCATCACCGTGTCCAGCCTGACCAAGATCTATGGCCTGAGCACGGTGCGTTGCGGCTGGATCATCGCCTCCGGTGAAACACTCGACATCCTGCGCGACTTCAATGACCGGCATGCTTTCGGTGTCTCCAAACTGGGCCATGCGATTGCCGCGCTGGTGCTGGAGAACCCGGCCCCGTTCGACGCCTATGTCGCCGGATTGCTGGATCAGGCCCGGCCGGTCTTTGCCCGCTATCACCAGATGTGGGAGCGTGAATCCCTGGTCGAGGGCCAGGTCCCGGACCATGGCTGTATCGCCTTCCCGCGCCTGCTCGGTATCGCCGATACCCAGGCCTTCTCGGACTGGCTGATTGCGCATTACGGGGTGATCGTCGCACCGGGCGAACTGTTCTCGCTGCCGGGCCATGTACGGATCGGTTTCGCCCAGCCCGTGTCACGGCTGGAACAGAGCCTCTCCCTCTTCACCGAGGGCTTGCGGGCCTATCATGCCGAGAATGTCCGCAAGGCGATCTGACGCCGGCCGGACCAGAAAGCCGCCAGAAAAAAGGCCGGTCCCGTTCGGGGGCCGGCCTTTTTCGTCACAGCGCGCAGGCGCTGTCCGGCACACCTTCAATGCGTTCCCACTGCCAGGCCTGAACGGTTTCACCGCGCGGGAGGTAGGTGAGGGTCAGGGTCTCGTCGCCACGGGCGATCTCCAGGGTCAACGTCATGTCCTGACTGCCCTGGAGGTGGTCCTGCGGCACGGGCTGCAGGATCCGGTCGCCATTGCGCAGCCCCGCCGCCTCGGCAGCCGACCCCGCTTCCAGCCCGCGGACAATCCGCACCGGTTCGGCCAACACAGCCGTATCAAAGCCCAGCTCATAGCGCCGCATCGGCCGCTGGGTCCGGGTGAAACAGGGACCGAAAGCATCGGGTGCCGGCAAGGGACGGGCGCCCTCCAGGACGGCGCGGAAATCGGACACGGCCTCCGGGCCCAGCTCGGCCTGCAGCACCGCTTCCCAGTCGGCATTGGAGGCACCGCCTTCGGCCTGCGACCGGTCCAGCATGGCCAGCATGAGATCATCGAGCGAACGCGCGCCGTCCGACCGGGTTCGCACGGCATGATCCACGGTCGCGAAATACAGCATGCCCCGGTCATAGGGCAGGGTACGGATCCGTGTGTCGGCCCAGAAGCGCTCCGGCACGAGGGAATTGGGCGCATCGGCCATGATCGAGGTGTAATAGCGTCCGGCGTGGAAATTGATGTCCTCCAGCACGCGCTCCGGCGAAGTCATCCCGTAGCGCAGGGGCAGACGCGACTGGTAGAAGCTCGCCAGCCCTTCACTGAACCAGGAGGATTCCAGCCCGCCCGGCTCTGACAGGAAGGGTTGGAAGGTGTGGAACATCTCGTGCGCCAGGGTCAGCTTGATCGCTTCGGGATCATTGCCGCGCTCCTGGCCGAAAGTGGTGACGAAGGAGCGGTGCAGCCCGACCCCGCCACCGGCATTGACCGGGTTCTCGCGCAGGAAAACGCCATAGGGCGGCGCATCGGTCTGTCCGAAGAAGACCTCGTAATGACCATAGAGCTCGCCCGTCCAGGCCAGCAGGTCCTGGCCATCAAAAGGCGGATTTCCCTGCAGCGCGCCGAAAAAGCCGCTCGACGGCAGCGGGTCGGGCCAGGTCTGGATCGCACCGGCCATGTAGAAGCCCATGCGCAGTTCGCGGGCCTCCAGCGGCTGCTCGGGATGGACATCCCCGCCGCCCAGCGAGGTCACGCCGACCGTTCCTGCCGGCGCCGCGCTCATATCCCAGCGGATCTGTGTGTCGAACGGCCCGGCCTCGGGCGGCAGAAGCAGGAAGATGTGACCGGCACCGGACACGCCCAGCCCGTCATTGGAGAAGGAAAAGGGCGGCGCCGGACCGCGCGGCGGCAGGCTTGCATGCGCCGGGACGGAATAGGTCACCGTCACCGGGCCCTGCAGCGGACGATCCGCATACCATTCCCGGGACTCCCCGCCCGCCACAGCATCCCCCGCCGACGTCACCGGCTGGTCCAGATCGGCGGCGCTGAGCATGACGGCACCAGCACTGTCGCGAACCCGCAGATCGGTCAGCACGGTGGCCACCGTGTCGACATTGCTGGTGACCAGCGGCAGGCGCAGCACCGGCTCGCCGGGCGCCACCGCCAGATTGTCGAAGGTCATCGAGACGCCAAGCGAGACGAATTCACCCGCCGCATCGTCATGCACCGGCATCAGGGTCAGCTCGAGCGCCGTCACCGTGCTGGCCGGCGCCTCGTCAGCGGTCGGCGGGATTGGCGCACAAGCCGCCATCACCAGCGCCGCACCCAGGGTGATCCGTTTCATCATGCGCTCACATCCCCACTCGTCAGATCGGGAAAGCTTGCGGCAAGGCGCAGGGATAATCCTTGTCTTTGTCGGCTTGCGCAGGGCGCGGCCTGCATAAATCTCCCGCTTCAGCGCCCGGTCGCCTCGCGCCAGTGCTGGCGGCAGAGCGAGATGTAATCGCCCTTTTCAACGCCCACCTGCGCGCCTTCGATCACCGGCTTGCCGTCCGCGGTGCGGCGCAGGACCATGGTCGCCTTGCGGCCGCAATGGCAGATGGTCCGCGCCTCGCGCAGATCATCGGCGATCGCCATCAGCTCCGCCGCGCCCGCAAACAGCACGCCCTGGAAATCCGTGCGCAGGCCGTAGCACAGGACCGGCACGCCCAGATCATCGCAGACCCGCGCCAATTGCCAAACCTGGTCGCGCGCCAGGAATTGCGCCTCATCCAGGAAGATCGCATCCAGCGGACCGGCTTGTTTTTGCGCCCGGATCGCCTCGAACAGATCGGTGCCGTCGCGATAGACATGGGCCGGCGCGCGCAGGCCGATGCGGGACTCGATCTCGGCCATCTCATCATCTGGGGAGGCTGCATGGTGACCGGAGGTCCACAGCATCACCTCCATGCCGCGCTCGCGATAGTTATAGGCCGCCTGCAGCAGGATGGCCGACTTGCCCGCATTCATCGCGGCATAGGTGAAGTAGAGTTTCGACATGACATCTGGCTAGCGCGATTCCGCGGTCCGCCGAATGCAAAGCCCAGCCTGTTCACAGCCGGAAGCAGCGGGGTTTGATCCGCGTCTCCCGGACCCGCTGCGGGCAGATTTATGCAGGAAAGCGCCCGCGCCTGCCCTGATCCGCAAGACATTGCGTGCAAGCGCCGCACTAGACTGGCGGCAAAATGGTGATCCAATCCACCCTGTGAGGATGCAATGAGACACGCCCTGAAACTCGGCCTGACTGCCCTCCTGATGAGCCTTCTGGCGACCGTCCCGGCCAGCGCGCAGGCTTCGGACCCGCTGGCCGTCACCTTCCGGCCGGTACGCGATGGCGGTGCGTCGGTCACCGCGATCCATGTCCATCTCCGGATCAATGAG
>NZLV01000119.1 GCA_002694345.1 Maricaulis sp. | reverse complement strand
GCTGCTTCCAACCGCTCCTCCGCCTCCAGCCAGTTCATTTCGGCCGTATCCAGCAGCTCGACAGCCTTGGCTCGTTTGATCTGCAGATCCGTCGCGGTCTTCGGATCCTTCTCATACAGACCCGGCGCTGACAGGCCCTTGTCGATGACCTCGATGACGCCGCGCAGGCGGTCGGCTTCCTTTTCCCAGCGGGCGATCTCGGCCTTGATGGGTTTGAGGGCTTCGCGCTGGACGGCCTTGTCGCGGCGGCGCTGGGTCTTCTCGTCCGGTGGCGTGGCCTTTTTCTTGGCATTGGGGTCGCGCGGCACCCGGCCCAGCAGGGATTGCCGGTAGGTCTCGATATCGTCGTCATATTGCGTGACCGTGCCATCACCGACCACCCACAGCCGGTCGACACAGCTTTCGATCAGATGCCGGTCGTGGGAGATCAGCACGACCGCGCCCTCATACAGATTGATCGCGGAGATCAGGGCGGCGCGGCTGTCCATGTCGAGGTGGTTGGTCGGTTCGTCGAGGATCAGCAGGTGCGGGCCCTCAAACGTGATCAGGTTGAACAGGAGGCGAGCCTTTTCACCCCCGGAAAGGTGTTTGGCCGGCGTCTCTTGGCGATCGCCGGGCAGGCCGAACCGGGCCAGACGCGCGCGGCGCTGGGCCTCGGTCGCCTCCGGCATCAGCTCGATCACATGCTGGTAGGCGGACACTTCCGGGGAAAGATGCTCGATCTGGTGCTGGGCGAAGAAGGCGATCTGCAGCTTCTTGTGCTTCCTCAGGAACCCATCGGTTGGTTCCAGCTTGTCATTGAGTAGTTTGGCCAGGGTCGACTTGCCGGCGCCATTGCGGCCGAGAATGCCGATCCGGTCATCCGGATCAATGTTCAGCGAAACGCCCTTCAGGATCGGTTTGCCCGGTTCATAGCCGACAGCCAGATCCAGCATGCGCACGATGGGCGGCGCCATGCGGCGCTGCGGATTGGGAAAGTCGAAAGGCGCGATCGGATCATCCACCGTGGTGGCGATGACCTGCATCTTCTCCAGGCGCTTGACCCGCGACTGGGCCTGTTTCGCCTTGGAGGCCTTGGCCTTGAACCGGTCGACGAAGCTCTGCAGGTGCCGGCGCTCGGCTTCCTGCTTCTCCACCAGCTTCATCTGCAAGCGCTGTTTCTCGGCCAGCGCCTTTTCGAAATCATCATAACCGCCGTCAAACACGGTCAGCTTGCCGTCCTTGAGATGGGCGATCTTCTGCATCGCCCCGTTCAGCAGATCCCGGTCGTGCGAGATCACCAGAACGGCGCCGGGGAAGGTTTTGAGATAGGTCTGCAGCCACATCACACCTTCCAGGTCGAGATAGTTGGTCGGCTCGTCCAGCAGCAGCAGGTCCGGCCGGGCAAACAGGGTCGCCGCCAGCGCAACGCGCATGCGCCAGCCCCCGGAGAATTCCCGGCAGGGCCGCCGCTGTTCCTCGCCGGTGAAGCCCAGACCCGACAGGATGGAGCCGGCGCGGGCCTCGGCCGTGTGGCTTTCAATATCGGCCAGCCGCGTCTGGATTTCGGCGATCCGGTTGGGCTCGGTGGCGGTCTCTGCCTCGATCAGCAGGGCGGCCCGCTCGGTATCGGCGGCCAGCACCACATCCATCAGGCTCTCATCGCCGCCCGGCGCTTCCTGCGCCACCCAGCCGATGCGAGCCCCTTTTTGCACGCGGGTATCGCCGGTCTCCGGCTGGATCTCGCCACGGATCAGGCGGAACAGGGTGGATTTGCCCGTCCCGTTACGCCCCACCAATCCCATCCGCGTCTTGGCGGGCAGGAAGAGGGTCGCCTGATCGAACAGCATCCGCCCTTCGATGCGATAGGTGAGGTCATTGACGTGCAACATGGGCCAAGGCGGTTAGCGCGGCTTGTGAGGCCGTGCAAGCACCAGCCTCTCCAAGCGGCCGGCTTGGGGGGACGCCGGGGGCCGACAATCCCGTTCACCCTCCTGCACAGAGCTTGATAGGAGGCAGCCCACGCTTGGGGGCACAAGGCGGGATGGTCCCGCCCGTGCCAGGAATGAAATGATGAAACGCACACAAATCGCGTGGGCCACGCTTATGGCCCTGGGTCTGCCCATCGCAGGACTGGCCGCAGCGTCGCCGGCCCTGCAGTCGGACAAGACCGTCAGCTATTACCGGATCGGAATCCAGGCGCGCTTCGAAAGCGCGGGCGATGTCAGCTTCACGGCGGAACAGCGCACCCGGATCCAATCCATCCTCGACAATACGCATGCTGCCGTCCGCGCGGACTTCCCGGAACTGGCGGAGATCGTCGAAGTGACCGTGGTCCCGGTTGAACGCGACCTGTCTTCTGTCGGCGGGGTTTCCGGCCGGGCCGATGCACCGGGTCGGATCCTGATCGAGATCTCGACCCAAGGCGAGGGCGGGATCGATGCCGCGCTGGGCGATGGTCTGGCTCCGGCCTTTGCCCATGAACTCCACCATCTGGTGCGTGGCTGGACCATGATGGAAAACCGCTTCGGTCCCGGCATCGCCATTGCCGCCGCCAATGAAGGCCTGGCCGTGGCCTATTCCGAACAGCTGACCGGACGCCACTATGAAGGCAACGCTCCGCCGGCGGCCGACGTGGCCCACGACTGGGCTCTGGAAATCCGTGATCTTCCGGTCAATGCCGATTACGGCCAGTGGATGTTCGCCCATCCCGACGGCCGCGAAGGCGTCGGCTATCGCACAGGCCGCTACATCGTCCAGCAGGCGATGGACCAGTCCGGCCAGGACGCGATCGCCCTGACCGAAGCCACGCCGGAGGAAATCTGGGAGATGGCGGGGCTGGCGGATTAGGGTTGGCTGGTGGTGGCAGGGTGATCCTGCATCCTGTCACTCTGCCGCCTTCCCATTCCCGCCATCCCCCGCTATAAGCCGCGCGAATTCATTGGCCGGCCCAGCCGGGCAACCCCGATCACACAGTCTCGTTTCAAGGAAGTCTCCCATGGCGATCCAGCGCACCTTCTCCATCATCAAGCCCGACGCGACCAAGCGTAACCTCACCGGCAAGATTATCGCCAAGTTCGAGGATGCCGGTCTGCGCATCGTCGCTTCCAAGCGTATCCACATGAGCCGCGAGCAGGCCGAAGGCTTCTACGCTGTGCACAAGGAACGTCCCTTCTTCGGCGAACTGGTCGACTTCATGATCTCCGAGCCGGTTGTCGTGCAGGTCCTGGAAGGCGAAGACGCCATCGCGAAGAACCGCGAAGTCATGGGCGCCACCAATCCGGCCGAAGCCGCTGAAGGCACGATCCGCAAGGAATTCGCCCTGTCGATCGGCGAAAACTCCGTGCACGGTTCCGACGCTCCGGAAACCGCCGCTGAAGAGATCAAATTCTTCTTCACGGACGCCGAAATCGTCGGCTAAGGCACACGCCTTTTTGAATTTGAAGGGCCCGGCGGAAACGCCGGGCCTTTTTTGTGGCCGGAAGGGCGTTCGTGACATCTGGCGGGGCGTTGATTGAGTTTAATTTGACCCGCGTGCCAGTGCAGGTAGCGTCTGCTGCATGTTGTATCTGACAAGTCTTGCCCTGTTCGCGGCGGCAGCCAGCCCAGCCGTTTCCGATGAAGCCTGCAACGCCCCGGCGGGCGCGGCAGAGCTCCTTGCCAACACGCCGGCGCCCATCATCCTGCTGGGAGAATTGCACGGCACGAATGAAGCACCGGCCGCGGCCGATGCCTTCGTCTGTTTGGCCCTGGCCCGCGGCGAGACCGTGGTGCTCGCGCTGGAACGGACCGTCGATGAGCAACCGCTCTATGACGCCTATATCGCCTCGGATGGCGGCGAAGCAGCCCAACGCATGATCGTGTCCGGCGAGCGTTGGATGACGCCGTTCCAGGACGGGCGTAGCAGTGCGGCCATGCTCGACTTGATCGAGCGCACGCGCCAGCGGATCGCGGACGGGGCTGCGCTCAGCCTGCGTGCCGTGGACCGCGGTGAGCCGGATGCGGATCTGGATGACCTGCCCCAACCCCGGAACCAAGCCATGTCACGGCGCCTTCAGGCATTGGCGGAAGACGCTGACCGCGTCATCATGATCGTTGGCAGTGTCCATGCCCAACGCAATCAGGCCCGCTTTGGTGACCGTGTGCTGGAAACCAACGGAAGTCTCACCCCGCGCGAGGCCTTCCACGCAATCAATCTGGTCGCAGGGTCCGGGGAGTCCTGGAACTGCCAGCTCGGTGAAGATGGCCAGCCAAGCTGCGCCGTCCATCCCACCCGGTCCGAGACGACAGGCGATCCCCGTGTCTTGAATGCCGACGAGATTGCAGCGAATTCCTATCTGGCCGCCCGCCTGGATGACTATGACAGCTTTGTCTATCTGGGCCCGTCCAGCGGCTCTCCGCCGGCCTATCGGGCATTCGACGACCTTGAATAGGCGGGTGTCCTGACACCGTCATGTCAGCACGCCGCAAGAAGTGGATTGTGATCCAGTGCGGCGCTCCCTAACTGTCGGCTTCGTACAAGCGAGGACAGGCCGATGGATATGGCGCTCTGGTTCGGTCTGGTGGGGTTCATCCTGGCGATGTCCTACACGCCGGGCCCCAATAATCTCATGGTGATGTCGTCGAGCGCCCTGTTCGGTTTCAAGCGGACCCTGCCGCATTGGTTCGGGGTCAATGTCGGCTTCAACCTCTTGCTGGTCGCCGCCATTTTCGGCCTGGGTGAACTCGTGGCGCGCTATCCGGTCTCGCTGGTCGTGGTGAAGATCGGCGGAGCGGTGTGGCTCGCCTGGATGAGCTGGAAGTTTGCCTCGGCGGCGATCAACCCGCTGCCCGCCGCCCAGCGCGCCGAGGGCAAGACCCGCACGCGTCCCTTCCGGACCTGGGAGGCGGCCCTGTTCCAGATCGTCAATCCCAAAGCCTTGATGATGACCATCTCGGCGGCGGGCGCCTATGTCGCCCTGGCTGAGACCGCGCAGCAGCGGGCCCTGATCATGGTGGCGACCTTCATCGTCTTCGGCTCGCCGGGTGGCCTGGCCTGGATGCTGGCCGGTGGCACGATGAAACGCTTCATGAGCGATCCGCGCTGGGCCCGCATCCTGAATGCCGGGATCGCCGCGACCATTGCCGCGACGATCCTGATGATCCTGGCCAGCTAGTCCGCGCCGGAAATCATCGCAACCAGGGCGTCCAGCCGGACATCGCGCTCACCGCGGATGGCCGGGGCGTCCAGCATGACATCCGGGGTCAGCGGATGCGGACGGGTCTCGCCATTGGGCCGGATGATGCGGGCCTTGGGAAAGCCGACTACCAGTCCGGAATGGGGCAGGGTGAAGTGCTCCATCGCGCCGAAAGTGGTGGCCATGTCGCGCGTGGTCTCGCCATAGATCGTGCCGAAGCCGTAATCCTGGATCATCGCGGCCGTGGTGACGGCATTGGAATAGGAATAGCGATTGACCAGGACATGGGCCTCACCCTCGAAACGCATGTCGGATCGCGGTTGGGTCATCGGGATGTCGTAGGTGACGGTATCCCCGATCCGGACGCCCTCATAGAGCGCGGCCAGACGGGCTGAGCCGGAGGTGTCGCCGCCGCCGGTTGCGTCCAGACGCGCCTGGTTGGAGGCCATCGCCTGCTCGCTCACCCGGATGCGGAAATCCGAGGCAAAGCGGAAAGGCCGGTCGGCGAACCAGGCAATGACCGGGTCGGAGAAGGAATAATCCCCGCCCGGATTGTCCCGCAGGTCCAGGACGAGATCCGTGGCGCCGGCCGCGATGAAACCGGCATAGGCGGTGTCCAGCCAGGCCTGGAAGGCGGCAACGGCTTCCGGCGCATATTGCCGGGCCGGATCGCTGGCTTGAAAATCATAGAAGGGGCCGGGACGCAGATAGGCGATTCGGTCCGTCAGCATGCGCGCCTCGCGACCGTCCAGCCGGAAACCGGGGCCGGTGCCGATCCGCTCGCCCATTCGCGACAATGGAATGGCCTGCACCGTTACCGCGTGAACTTCGCCATCGCGGCTGATTTCCAGATCGAAGCTCTCGCGCACGCCGTACTCGACCAACACATAGTAGAATTCACCATTGGAGAGCTGGGCGTAGGCGAAGTCCGGCGTGTCGGCGGAAATATTCCGGGTCAGACGGGACAACCAGATCGGATTGGGTTCGCCTTCCAGCGACAGGATGCGGTCACCGGGCCGGACGTCAGCGTCAGCCGGCGCATCCGTGACGATGACTTCCCCGTGCTCGACGATGAAGGCGAGCGGGAACAAAGGGGAGTCTGCTGCAACCTGCTCCGCCCAGACCGGGTTAAGCCCTTCGATCCGGGTATGGGCATGGCGGGCCAGGGCGGCGAAGCGCTGGAACTCGGCATGCAGGCGGGACAGCGAGACCGGTCTGTCCAGCCGGTCGCGAAGTTCGGCGTAGCGGGCCTCGAACACGGCGCGCGGGGTGGTGTCGAACAGACCCGCATCGGCCGCCGCCAGTCCGGTATAAAGCGCATCGAGATCCGCGTGCGCGTCCTCGACTGCAATCAGATCATCCCCTGCGCAGGCCGAGGCCGTCGCGAGGCAGGTGAGGGCGGCCAGACCGGTCAGGGCTTGGCGGGCGATAGTGAAAAATGGGGGCAGGGGCACGGTGAACAACCTTCGTCATTGAGGGATATCACACCCGGGGTCGCGGTGTGTGACTTTACGAAAGCGCCAGCGCGTGCTGGAAAGCCATGACCGGGGCCTCCTCATCACCTGACCTTTTTATTTCGGCCTTCAGCGACGGACTCTCATGGCAGCCAGGCATGTCATTATCGGCGAGTGGAGCGTGGATGCGCGCGCCAACCAGATCACCGGCCCTGACGGCACGGTGGAGCTGGAGCCGCGTGTCATGGACCTCCTCATCCTGCTGGCCGGCCAGCCCGGCGAGGTGATGTCCAAGGACGAGATCGCCAAGGCGCTCTGGGGTGAAGTCCATGTCAATGATGATGCCCTGACCCGGACCGTCTTCAAACTGCGCAAGGCGCTGGGCGATGAGGCGCGCAATTCGCGCTATGTCGCCACCGTGCCCAAGCGAGGCTACCGGCTGGTCGCTGACGTTTCGACACCGGCTGAACGCCTCGCAGCCACGGCGGAAACCTGGCATCGCAAGGCCCTGATCGGCACGGTGGTTCTGGTCGTGCTGTTCCTGGCGGCCTTTCTCTACGGTCTCACCCAGTCTCCCGAGCCGGAAGCGGACGCGCCGCAGGATGCGATCACGCGCCTTCTGGAGCGGGCGGATGGGTTTTATTCCCAGTTCCGGCGGGCCGATAATGAATCGGCCCTTCGCCTCTATACCGACGCGCTGGAGCTCGACCCGGACAATGCTCCGGCCCTCGCCGGTCTCGCCAATGCGCTGACCCAGCGCCAGATCCGCTATGAGGGACCGGGCTCCCAGGGGCAGGGGCGGACCACGCTCACCCAGGCTCTCCAGTCCGGATGGCTGGACAGCGAGACGGCGCAGGCAGCGCTGGAACGCGCCGTGGCCCTGGCCCGGCGGGCCACCGATATCGATCCGTCGCACACGCGGGCCTGGCGGGCGCTGGGGCTGGCCCTGTCGGCAGCGGGCGAGTTTGCCCAGGCCGAACGCGCCTATGAACGCGCCCTGGTGATCGATCCCGATGATTGGGGGACGATGATCAATCTGTCCGAGCTCTACACCCTGATGGGCGCGCCCGACCGGTCGACGCCCTATCTGGAACAGGCCTGGGGCGCGATGGAGCGGCGCTATGCGGTGGACCCGGTGGAAATCCGGCCCTGGCACAGCGAGGTCGGCCTGGTCGTTGCCCGCCGAAAACAGGAAACCGGCGCCAATGAGGAAGCCGAGCTCTGGTATCGCCGTGTTTTGACGCTGGATCCGCTCAATGCGGAAGCGGTACGCGGCCTGTCCGGCCTTCTGGCGGCATCCGGCGATGCAGAAGCCGCCGCGTCCCTGTGCACCGACCTGCAACAGGCGACCGGCGAGACCTGTTGATCAGCAGCAGGCCTTGCCAGCCCCCGGCAAAGCGCGGATTCTGGACGCCAGCCAGAAGGAGTTCGCCATGTCCCCCGATCTTGTCCGCCTGATCGAAGCCCTGCCCAAGGCCGAGCTCCATTTGCATCTGGAAGGCTCGCTGGAACCGGAACTCATGTTCGCCCTGGCCCAGCGCAATGGTCTGGAAATTCCCTTCAAATCCGTCGAGGAAATCCGCGCCGCCTACGACTTCTCCAATCTCCAGGATTTCCTCGACATCTACTATGTCGGCATGAATGTCCTGGTTCAGGAACAGGACTTCTTTGATCTCACCTGGGCCTATCTGGAGCGCGTTCGCGTCGACAATGTGCGCCATGTGGAGGTCTTCTTTGATCCCCAGGGACATACCGACCGCGGCATCGCCTTCGACACGGTCATGACCGGCATCACGCGGGCGCTTGACCAGGCGCAGGCGGAATGGGGCATGACGTCCAAGCTCATCCTGTGCTTCCTGCGCCATCTTTCCGAAGAGGCCGCCTTCGAGACCCTGGACATGGCCAAGCCCTGGCTGCACCGGATCGACGGGGTCGGGCTGGACAGTTCCGAGCTGGGGCATCCGCCATCGAAATTCCAGCGCGTCTTCGATGCCGCCGGCTCGCTGGGGCTGCTGCGTGTCGCCCATGCCGGTGAGGAAGGGCCGCCGGAATACGTGATCGAGGCGCTCGATCTGCTCAAGATCGACCGGCTCGACCATGGCAATCGCTCCTTGGAAGACGAAGCTCTGACCCGGCGTTTGGCTGAAAGCGGCATCACGCTCACCGTCTGCCCGCTCTCCAATCTGCGCCTGTGCGGGGTGAAGCGTCTGGAAGACCATCCGCTCAAGCGCATGCTGGCCGCCGGGCTGCACGCCACCGTCAATTCGGACGACCCGGCCTATTTTGGCGGCTATGTGAACGACAACTTCATTCGCACGGGGGATGCCATCGGTCTCACGGCCGACGAGATCATCACCCTGGCGCGCAATTCCTTCGAGGGCAGTTTCCTGTCCGATGCCGAGAAAGCCGGCTATCTCGCCGAGATCGACGCGGTTCTGGAAGCCGCGACCTAGTCGTCCCGCGCCGGTTTGCGGCGCAGGGCCTTGGTCTGGGAACGCTGGGTCTTGGCGGCCTTGGCGCGTTTGACCGAGGCGAGGGAGGGGCGTGATTTCTTGCGCGGCTTCGGCGCCTCCAGACAGCGCTCGATCAGGGCCCGCAATCGCTCCCGCGCCTCGGCCCGGTTGCGCTCGCGCATGCGGTGACTGTCGCAGCGGATCAGGATCGTCCCGTCCAGGGTGAGGCGGGATCCGGCCAGGCGTCTCAGGCGCGAGACCTGACCCTCATCGAGCACCGAACAGGCGGACAGGTCAAAGCGCAGCTGGACCGCGCTCTCCGTCTTGTTGACATGCTGGCCCCCCGGACCGGAGGCGCGCATGAAGCTCTCCTCAATCCAGGCCTCGTCAATGGCCAGCGTGTCGGTGATACGCATCTAGTCGTGCGGGTTCATCAGCAGTTCGGCGCCGAATTCGCGGGCCTGCAGGCGCACGCGCTCGCCGGCGACGCGGGCCTTGCCGGAGCAGGCCAGGGCCACACATTGCGGATAGAGCTGGTGTTCGGCATCGAGAACCCGCTGGGACAGCACGTCCGGCGTATCGCCCGGCAGGACCGGGACGGCCGCTTGGCCGATGATCGGGCCATCATCCATTTCCGGACGGACATAGTGGACCGTGCAGCCATGGATGCGCACGCCCTGTTCCAGCGCCCGCTCATGCGTGTGCAGCCCCTTGAAGGCCGGCAGAAGCGAGGGATGGATATTGATCAGCAGGTCGCGCCAGCGCTCGGTGAACCAGGGCGTCAGGATGCGCATGAAACCGGCCAGGCAGACAATGCGCGCGCCGTAAAGCTTGATCGTCTGGTCCAGCGCTTCCTCGAAGGCCTCGCGGTCCTCATAGTCGCGATGATTGACGACTTCCGTCTCTATCCCGGCCGCACGCGCCACATCGAGGCCCGGCGCATCGGGATTGTTCGAGGCGACCAGCACGATCTCGGCCGGATAGTCCTCATGCTTGGCGGCTTCGATCAAAGCCTGCATGTTCGAACCGCGCCCGGAGATGAGCACGGCGATCTTGGTCTTTGCCATTGATTCTGTTCCCAGCCGGATCAGGCCTTGTCGACACGACCGACAATCATGGCGGTCTCGCCGGTCAAGGCAAGCGCATCCATGACAGCATCGACCTTGTCAGCCGCGACACAAAGCAGCATGCCGATGCCGCAATTGAAGGTCCGGTGCATTTCAGAGCGGGCAATTCCGCCCGTGGATTCCAGCCACTGGAAGAGCGGCGGAAGCTCGAAACTCGCATAATCGATCGTCGCGACCAGATGGTCCGGCATCATGCGCGGCGGATTTTCTACCAGACCACCGCCGGTGATGTGGGCAAGCCCCTTCACCAGGCCGGACTTGATCAGCGGAATGCAGGATTTCACATAGAGGCGGGTCGGCGTCAGGAAGACTTCGCCCAGCGTCTGGCCCTCAGCGAAGGGTGCCGGGTCGGACCAGTCCAGACCGGCCACTTCCATCACCTTGCGCACCAGGGAGAAGCCGTTCGAGTGCACGCCGGAGGAGGCGAGGCCGACCAGAACATCGCCGTCCTGCATTGCGTCGTGATCCGGCAGAAGGCGGCCGCGTTCCGCAGCGCCCACGACAAAGCCGGCGAGGTCGAAATCATCGCCCTCATACATGCCCGGCATTTCGGCGGTCTCGCCACCGATCAGGGCGCAGCCGCTTTCGCGGCAGCCATCCGAAATGCCTTTGACGATCGCTTCGCCGCGCGCCGGGTCGAGCTTGGAACAGGCCAGATAGTCCAGGAAGAAGAGCGGCTCGGCACCCTGGGCCAGCACATCATTGACGCACATGGCGACCAGGTCGATGCCCACCGTGTCCACCTTGCCCGTGGCGATGGCCAGTTTCAGCTTGGTGCCGACACCGTCCGTACCGGAAATCAGGATCGGATCCTCATAGCCGGCTGCCTTCAGATCGAAAGCGCCACCGAAACCGCCCAGATCTGCTGCGGCGCCAGCCCGGCGCGTGGCAGCTGCCAGCGGTTTGATCCGGTCGACCAAGGCGTCTCCGGCGTCGATATCGACGCCGCTATCGGCGTAGGTCAGGCCGTTTTTCGGCGGGGTTTTGTCGGTTTCGGACATGCCGATTCCCTCGTCTGGTCCAAAGTGCGGCGGAGTACAGTCGAAACCCGCTTTCGAAGCAAGCCACGGGCTTCACGCGGGACTGCGTCCGGGTATAGTGGCGCGGCAAAGAATCCTCAGGAGTTTCCCGTGCGTTCATTCCTCGCCGCCTTATGCCTCAGCTTGGCGTCCCTGTCTTCCGCTCAGGCAGATGACCCCTACACCATCACCGGCGTGGCGATCGATGCGACGGCATCGAATGCTCTGGAAGCCTATCAGCAGGCCCTCCAGCAAGGGCAGCGCGAAGCGGCCCGCCGCCTGGTCCGGCGGCTTACGCTGGCCGAGGACCGGGTGGATACCCCGCTCGATCTTCAGCCCCACATGGATGAGTACGGTGAGACGCAGCCGGGCTTCACCTTGTCCGACGCGATCATTGCCGAGATGATATCCGGCCTGGAAATCCGCAATGAACAGCGCAGCGCCACGCGCTACCTCGCTGAACTGGATGTCGGTTTCCACCCGCGTTCGGTGGCGCGGGTCATGGAAGCCTATGGTGTGCCCTTCGTGGAAAGCCAGTCGCGGCCCATGCTGGTTTTGCCGGTCTATGAAGCCGAGTCCGGTTTCCTGCTCTGGGAGAACAATCCCTGGCGCGCGGCCTGGCGGCAGAATTTCTCCAATGCCCTGACGCCAACCGTGACGCCCGCGCGCGCCGCCATCACGGCCCGTCAGGCGCTCGAGCTGGACGAGACGGCCTTGCTCGAACTGGCCCGCGCTCAAGGCGTCAACCGGATCGCGGTCCTGCGGGCCGGCGAACGCGGAGGCGCTCGCCGCTTCGGCGGCTATCTGCTGGAAGTTCTGCCCGACGGCACGCTGGCGGTGGAAACCTGGGGTCCGCAGACGATCTATGGCGACTGGAATGCCGGGGCCCGGGATTTCGTGGCCGACCGCGAGGAAGCCTGGAAGGTCCAGTCCATCGTGCGGGATGGCGAGGAAACCGAGCTGCGCGTCACCGTGATGTATTCCGGTCTGCCGGAATGGCGCCGTCTGCAGCAGGCGCTGACGCGGGCCTCCCTGGTCCAGAACGCCCAGCTGGATGCGCTGTCCCGCGACGGGGCCCGCATGACGGTCAGCTATCGTGGTGCATTTGAACAGCTGGTGTCCGAGCTTGCCGAGCGCGGCGCGACATTGGAAGAACACCCTGGACTGGGCTGGGTGGTTCTCACCACGCGCTGAGCCTCGGTCCTGGTTGGACGTGACTCAAAACGGCGGATCCGGAATGACACCCCAATTGGCGCTTGATCTGCCTGTGCGCGAGGATTTCTCTGCGCAGAGCCTGATCCTGGGGCCGTCCAATGCCGAAGCCCTGGCCGCGCTGGGCCGCTGGCATGACTGGCCGCGCCATGTCATGGCCCTGATCGGGCCGGAAGGCGCCGGCAAATCCCATCTTGCCGCAATCTGGGCGGCCAACAGCCAGGCCCTCATCCTGTCCGCCGCTCAGCTGCATGAGCGTCTACCGGAGGTTCCCGCAGGGCAGTGTCTGGTGGTCGAGGATCTCGATCAGGGTGTCGAGGATGACGCGCTTTTCCATACGCTCAACCGTGCGTCTGAAGGCGATATTCCCGCGCTGCTCCTGACTGCGCGCAAGCCGCCGGTCCTGTGGCCGGCCCAGCTGCCGGATCTGGTCTCGCGCCTGCGTGCCTTGCCGCATACCGACCTGCACGAAGCCGATGATGAACTGATCACCCGCCTGATCGAGAAACAGCTCGCTGACCGGGGCGTGTCCATCCATCCGGGGGTGATTGATTACCTCCTGCCGCGCATGGAACGCTCGGTCGCCGATGTGCGCCGTCTCGTCGCGCGGATGGACAAGCTGGCACTGGCAAAAAAATCACCGATCAATCGCGCCGTGGCTCGCGAAGTGCTAGAGACTT
>NZLV01000118.1 GCA_002694345.1 Maricaulis sp. | reverse complement strand
TGAAGGCCAGGCCTGACATGAGGCGGCGGCGCAGGAAAAACCCGCCGGCCAGTTGGGCCAGGCCGGCGACATTGGAAGCCCCGATCAGGGCGACCGGACCGCCCACAAACAGGGCGACCAGGAAAGAAACCAAAGCCAGTTGAACGTCTTGCGGTAGTGCGGTCATCTCAGCCTCCCCAGCTCTTTATCGTCACCCGGTGGCGACGGACCGTTCGAAACACGCTAACAACACGCCCCATGATCACTGTCCCGCCTGACCTTACCCTGACCATCGCGCTCATCGCCGGTTCAGGTATCGCTGCTCAATGGTTGGCTTGGCGCCTGCGCTGGCCCTCCATCGTTCTGATGATGGGAGCCGGCCTCATCCTCGGTCCCGGCGTCGCCCTGGTGACTGGCAGTCCGCTCCTCTCCCCGACCGAGGCCTGGGGCGGGTATTTGCGGCCGATGATCGCGCTGGCCGTTGCCGTGATCCTGTTCGAGGGCGGGATCACGCTGAATTTCCGGGAGTTGCGGGACGCATCCGGCCCGGTGCGGCGCATCGTGTTTCTCGGCTTCCCGCTTGGCTGGGCCGGGGCGACGCTGGCTCTGCACTATGTCGCTGGCCTGGCCTGGGATCTGGCAGCGATGATCGGGGCGCTGCTGACCACAACCGGACCGACCGTGGTCCTGCCGCTGCTGCGCCAGGCCAAATTACCGGGCCGGATCGCCTCGGTGCTCAAATGGGAGGGCATCGTCAACGACCCGATCGGCGCCTTGGCCGCGGTCTTTGTGTTCGAGGCCACCCGCCAGACCGCTCTGGGCCAGGACTGGCTGGGGGCTGCCGGGGCCCTGACAATGGGCGCCGTGATCGGTGCGGTGCTGGGTTTTGCCTTCGGCTACGGCCTGTCCCAGGCCTTCCGCCGGGGCCTGGTGCCGGAACCCATGAAATCCCCGCTCGTTCTGGCCTCGGTCATGGTGTGTTTCTCGGCAGCGGATGCGCTGGCCAGTGAAACCGGCCTGGTTGCCGTGACGGTGTTTGGACTGGTTGTTGCCAATTCCCGGCTGGCCTCGATCGAGGAAATGCGCCGCTTCAAGGAAGGCATAGCCTCGCTTCTGGTTGCGAGTGTTTTCGTGGTCCTCGCCGCGGACCTCACCCCGTCCGACCTGGCCGCCCTGGGTTGGCCGCAACTGGCCTTCATCGCGGTCTTCATGCTGGTGGTGCGGCCGCTATCGGTCTTGCTGGCCACGGTGGGGTCGGGCCTGAACGCCAAGGAGACAGCCTTTGTCGGTCTGATCGGACCGCGCGGCGTGGTGGCCGCTGCGGCGGCCGGCCATCTGGCGGTCTCCCTTGTGGAAGTGGGGCGGGAGGATGCGCTCATCCTGGCGCCGCTCGTTTTTGCGACCATCTTTGTGAGTGTCGTGGGCTGTGGCTTCTCCGTGGCACCGCTGGCAAGGGCGCTGGGCCTGTCGCGCAGTGGACCGGAGCGGCTCTTGATCGTGGGTGCCAATCCCTGGAGCCTGGGTCTGGCGGATGCCCTGAAGAAGGCCGAGATTCCCCTCACCATCGCCGACACCAGCTGGCGCCGTCTGCGCGAAGCCCGGCTCAGCGGACATGAAATCTACTATGGCGAAGTGCTGTCGGAAGTGGCCGATTGGCGGGTGGAGCCCTCCCGGTTCGGAGCCCTGCTCGCCGTATCGCCCAACGATGCCTATAACGCCCTGGTCTGTATCGACTACGCGCCGGAAATGGGACGGTCGCGGGTCTACCAGGTCTCCGGACTGGACAGCGAGGCGGGCGTGGAGAAGGGCGATGAGGACCCGCGGGCGATCGCCTATACCGCGCGTGGCCGCACGCTGATCCGTCGGGGCCGCGGCTATGACAGCCTGACGCGGGACTGGTGGAATGGTTGGGGCTTCCGCACAACGCGGCTGACCGACACCTACACGCTGCAGGACTATCTCGCCGATGTGGGCGAGGCTCCGGATCTGGTGCTCGCGCGCCACGCCAATGGCAAGATCACCCTGCTGGGCCCGGGGCGCGAGCCACCTTCGGCGGCTGGCACGGTCCTGGTGCGGTTTGCGCCGCCCGAGGCGGCCCGTGCGGACGCGCCAGAGGCAGACGTCGAAGACTAGTTCGGGAAACCGTCGGCTGGCTGCGAGCCGCCCGGCGGGGCGCTGCCGCAATAGGGCCAGTTGGGCGAATTCGGATCGCCATGCGGGCAGACCGCATCCGTCCCCTCATAGATCACGCAACCGGACAGGCTGGCCGCACCCAACAGGGCGGCGAGGACGAAAATTGAACGCTTTACGGACATGATTGGGCCCCTCTTCGCCATCATGGTGGCGAGGGGATGCGCCGAGCGCAAGCGGGTTTGAGCGTCGAAGAGCTGCGCGTGTCCTCCCTGCATCAGTCCCGGCCGGTTCCAGGCCTGTCCGAAAGACCCCGGTCTTCATGGGGAATTAACCGTGTCACCGCCAGATAGGGCTTTGATTTTGAACCGAGCAGCATGATGGCCCGCCGTTCCAGGACAACGACTTCCGCTTCCAGGCGGCGAACGCGGGCCGTGCCGGCCCGGCGTCCGGCCAAGCGGCAGTCGCGGCCCGGCTTCCCCTGGTTTCGCAGTTTCGCGGTTCTCGCCCTCATCGCCTGTCTGGGCGTGGGCGGCTATCTGGTCTCGGTCGCCCGGGATCTGCCGGACACGTCGGGCCTGACTGCGGTCGAGCCTGCGGCCTCGATCACTTTTCTCGACCATGATGGCCGGTTGATCGCCCGGCGCGGGTCCGCCCAGGGCCATGAAGTCAGCATTGAAGACCTGCCGCCCTATCTGGTCGACGCGGTCCTGGCCGTCGAGGACCGGCGCTTCTATTCCCACCCCGGGATCGACATCATTGGCCTGTCGCGGGCCATGCTGGCCAATTTGCGAGCCGGTCATGTCGTCCAGGGCGGGTCGACGCTGACCCAGCAATTGGCCAAGAATCTCTTCCTGTCACCGGAGCGCACCCTGCGCCGCAAGGTCCAGGAGATGATGCTGGCCTTCTGGCTGGAGAGCCGGTTCAGCAAGGATGAAATCCTCGAACTCTATCTCAACCGGGTCTATTTCGGCGGCGGCGCCTATGGCGTGGAAGCCGCCTCGCTGCGCTATTTCGGTCGCCCCGCCAGCGAGGTTTCACTGGGGGAGGCGGCGCTTCTGGCCGGACTTCTGAAGGCCCCGTCCCGCTATTCTCCGGTCAATGATTCAGCCCGGGCCGCGGCGCGGGCCACGGTGGTTCTCGATCTGATGGCGCAGACCGGGAGGATCAGCGAAAGCGAGCGGATCGCCGCCGCCGAAGTTCCGATCCGGGTTTCCCGCGGTGCGTCCAGTCCGGGCGCACAGTATTTCATCGACTGGGTGTCGCCGCGCGTGCGCGAACTGGTGGGTGACGGGCATGGAGATCTGGTCGTGCACACCACGCTCGATGTCGATGCCCAGCGTGCCGCCGAAGCCGCCCTCAACGCGGTTCTGGGCGACACGGATCTCGCCTCGGGGGCTGGCGAGGGGGCGATCGTTTCCCTGGCCCATGACGGATCCGTGCGGGCCATGGTGGGCGGGCGCAGCTATGTGCAATCCCAGTTCAACCGGGCGGTCCTGGCCCAGCGGCAGCCGGGCTCTGCCTTCAAACCCTTTGTCTACGCCTCCGCCTTCGAGGCCGGCTTGCGCCCGGATGATGTGCGCGACGACGCGCCGGTCCGGGTCGGAGACTGGGAGCCGCAGAACTACAACGACACCTATCGAGGCGAAATCACGCTGCGCGAGGCCTTCTACCGTTCGTCCAATTCGGTCGCGGTCCAGATCGCCGAAGAGACCGGCCGCGGGCATGTGGCGCGCCTGGCGCGGCGTCTGGGCGTGGAAAGCGCGATGCGGGTCGACCGTTCGCTGGCGCTCGGAGCCTATGAGGTGACCCCGCTGGAGCTGGCCACCGCCTATACGCCCTTTGCCAATGGCGGTGTCCGCGCTGACACCCATGGCATCGCCCGGATCGAAACGGCGGATGGCGAGGTCCTGTATGTGGCACCCGAGGCTGCGGGTGAGCTGGTGCTCGATGCCCGGACATACGCTTACATGCGTGATCTCATGCAGGCCGTGGTTCGGGAGGGCACCGGACGCAATGCCGCGGTCTGGGGTCTTGAGGCCGCGGGCAAGACCGGGACGACCAATGAGTTCCGCGATGCCTGGTTCGCCGGTTATGCCGGGGATCTGGTGACGGTTGTCTGGACCGGCAATGACGACAATTCCCCGACCGATCACGCCACGGGCGGTGGTCCGCCGGCGCGCATTTTCGGTGCCTATATGCGCGAAGCCCCCCGTGACGGCGTCGCTTCGCAACCTGTTCTCGCGGCGCTGCCGAACCCGCCCGCCGCCGCTGCGGACCCGCTGGCTGACGTTCTGGCCAGCCAACCGGACCCTGCACCGGCGGAGGAGGCTGAAACCCCCGACCCCATCGCGGCCTTTCTGGCCTCGCTGGGGGGACCGGATAGCGAGTAATCCCCTGAACAAGGCAGACTTGCCCTGAGACAGTCCCCGCCAGGGCTGCTATTCTGGGATGTGAGGGACCGGTCCGACATTCAATCCTGAGAGGGGACACATGAAATACCACCTTCTTACCGCCCTGGCCGCGGGCAGCCTTGTTGCGCTCGCCTGGCCGCAGGGTGATGCCCTGGCCCAGAGCCGGGCGGCTGCGGACGCGGCCATGGAACAGCTCGGCTTTGCCGACAATACCGGCATGAACGGTCACCTCACCTATGGTGAGGCGAGTTGGTCTCGCGGGCGCTACATCCTGTCGGACGTCGTCATGACTTTCCCGGACGATGAGGATGACGCTCAGAACGAAGACGAGGACGGAACCAGTTTCGAAGTCGGCAGCGAGTTTGAAACCGGACATCTTGATCGTCTCATCTTCGATGCGCCGCGGATCGATGAAGACGGGTTCGTGGTCTTTGACGGCTTCGCGATGGAGAATTTCCGGACCGAAGAGACCGACGGCGAAGACTTCATGCGCGTTACCTATTTCGGTGCGAGCGGCATCAATTCCAACATGGCCCGCGACTTCGCCCGCCTGTTCAGTGGCGAGGAGGACGATGTCGAGCCGGCCTGGAATGACTGGGCTTTCGAAAGCTTCCGCCTGGAAGGCCTTGAGCTGGAAAGCCTGGAAGAGGATGGCCGCAGCCGGATCGTGCTCGATCAGTTTTCCGTCCAGGACTATTCCGATGTCGAGCTAGGCCAGTTCGTGATCTCCGGCTTCCAGCTGGACGGTCCCGGTGACAGCGGACCGGTCACCATGCGCCTGGACGAGCTGAACCTGACCGGGTTCCAGACCCAGGCCTATGCCGAGCTGATGGACGCACTGGCCGCCGGTGGTGACGAAGACGCCATCATGTCGGCTTACTACCAGTCCGCGATGTCGCCGCAGATGGACATGTTCGACCAGTTTGCCATGCGTGGCCTTCTGATCGATGCCGAAGGCGTCCATATCGCGATGGACAATCTGACGGCCCAGATCCAGCAACGCGGTTCGCGGTATATTTCCTCGGCGGCGATGGATTCCCTGCGCCTGATCCCCGACGCGACCAAGGAAGCCGGGGCCCAGGTGGCCATGGCGCTCGGCATGCTGGGCTATGACCGGCTCGAGCTGAGCCTGGCCAGCAACGGGATCTATGACGAATCCACCGGTGAAGTCTGGACGGATGGCGATAATTACGTTGAGCTTCAGGACGGTCTGCGGATCGAAATGTCGCAGCGCTTCTCGGGCTATGACACCTATTTCGCCAATCTTCCGGAGGCGATGGCCCAGCTGGAAGCAGCCGGTGATGATGAGGCCCTGCAGACCCAGGCCAGTCTCGATCTGATGCGGCCGATCATCCTGAACAATATGCGGATCAGCCTGACGGACCTGTCTCTTCTGGAGCGGGCTCTGGAAGCTGGTGCTGCAGCGCAGGGCATCACGGCAGACGAGCTGCGTATCCAGGCCGGGGCCATGATCGGCATGGGCATGATGTCGGCCCCGCCGGAAATCCCGCGTCCCATGCTGTCGCAATTGTCCGGCGCGCTGACGAATTTCATCAATTCGGGCGGTACGCTCACCATTGAGGCCAATCCGCCGGAGCCGCTTTCCTTCGGGACGGTGTTCGACCAGGTCCAGAATGGTTCGTTCGACTATGAGATGCTGGGACTGAGCTTCACGGCTGAAGCGCCGTAGCGCGCCTTTCTGTCGAAACAAGAAAGGGCCCGGTCCGGGGGGATCGGGCCCTTTCCGTTTGCGGTCCGGGCTGAGATTCAGTGATAGCCCAGCAGCGTGCGCAGGCCGGGGGCAGCGAACTCGACCAGACGCTTCTGCATGTCGGGCAGTTCGTCGGGGAAGGCCTGCTGTGTCCCGGCCAGGTTTTCGCGCGCTGTTCCGCTCTGTCCGCGGTCGGCTCCGACCCGGACCCGTTCGCGCCAGTCTTCCGGCAGCGGCCCCATGCCCGCAGCCGTGAACAGGCGATCGAAATAGGCGTGGGCCTCCAGCGTGTCGGGCTGGGCCGCATGAACCGCCAATTCCTCATAGCGCACGAGATGGGCTGAGGTGCCCATCCAGGACGCGGCATTATGGGTGAAGATCTCCAGCAGGGTCGGGGCTTTGCCCGGAATGCCGACAATCATCATGTTCAGCATGTCCTCGACGGAGACAGCGCCATTTTTGAGGTGCTCCATATTGCCCTGAAAAGTGTCCGACAGGAAAAACCGGGCGCGTGCGATCACCCAATCATAGGGATCGCGGACGAGCAGGATGTGGCGAACCCCTTTCAGCGCCGTGGCTGAATGGTCGGAGAAGAGAAGATGGCCCCAACTCAGCTTCGGCGTCCGGGCATCGAAGGCGTGCTTGTGCTGGGCCAGAATGGGGTGCTGGATGAAGGCGGCCGTGTAGTGCTGCTCCACGGGCGCGAACATGCGCATGATGTTGCGCAGGAGGTGGGTGCCCGATTTGGGCACGGAATTGAGGAAGACCGGCTGGGCCAGGTCTGACTGGGCGAATTCCGCATTGCGGTCGTCCAGATTGTCGGCGTGCATTTGTATCCGCGGCATGTGTATCCCTTACCTGTCTCGGATGAGAAAGGAGCGGCAGCCGCCAGGCCGCCGCTCCTGATCAGTCGTCTGGAAGGGCGGTTAGAAGGTCCGCACCACGTTGACGAAGAAGCGCCGTCCGAACCAGTCATACTGGCTGTAGAAGGCGGACCGTCCGACGGTGTTGTACTCGCCGGAAATGCCGGTCACGGCCGGCGGGTGCTCGTCGAACAGGTTCGACACACCTGCGCGGGCCGACCAGTCACCAAACGTCCGCTGGAGCGAAACGTTGTGGTAGACCACACTTTCCGTCCACAGCTTGTAGTTCACGTTCTGGGTGCCGTAGAGCTGAGCGGCATTGCCGTAGGACTCCACGTTCGACGTACGGTCGACGTAACGCATGCCCCAGAAGGCGGTCCAGTCATCGCGGGTGAAGGTGAAGTTCAGGTCACCCACCAGCTTCGGCTCTCCAGCTTCGCCGTTGAAGTCTGCCACGAAACCACCCAGCAGGTTGGTCGTGTCTTCCAGCTGGTAGGCTGCGCTCAGATTAACGGCCAGATCACCGAAACCGAATTGGTGGATATAGTCCGCCGTGATGTCGATACCGGTATTGCGCTGGCTGTTGATGTTGATGAAGCTGTCCCGGACTGTGTCGATCAGGAATGGCCCCGGATCCGTCGAAGAGTTCCGGGTGAACAGGTCGCAGAGCGGCTCATTGGCGAAGTCTTCCGACCCATAGCAGCCTCCGACAATGCCAGCCGCACCCAAGCGGGACACTTCATCATTCACTTCGATCTCGTAATAGTCGATCGACAGGCGGAAATTGATATTCCGCGGGGTCAGCACGATGCCGATATTGGTGGCATCGGAGGTTTCTGCGTCCAGCACGCCGAAACCGCCACCAGTCACGATGGTGGCACTGGCACCGGAACCGCTGAGATTGTCCGGAATGCCATCAGCCGCACAATTGTCAGCCACCCGCTGGGAGATGACATTCGTGGCCAGATTGCCGGCCCAGTTGACGCAGGGGTCAATGGACCGTTGTGACAGGAAGCCGGTCTGGTTCGACAGGTAAAGTTCGAACAGGGCCGGTGTCCGGAAGGACGTGCCATGAGTCGCCCGGAAGCGGACCACGTCATTGATCGCCCAGTTCAGGCCCACCTTGTAGGTCTCGCCGGACCCGTAGCTGTCCACGTCCGTGTAACGGCCTGACAGGGTCAGCTCGAGGGAGTCGGCGAACCGGGAATCGGCCAGCAGTGGAATGCTGATCTCACCGAACGCTGCCTGGGTCGTATCCGAACCGGTCGTGATACCGGCGACGGAGGAGTTCCAGACATTGTTGGACAGGGTCAATTCACCCGGCGTGTCGTCAATCGAGTCTTCGCGGTAATGGATACCGATTGCCATGGCGACCGGGCCAGCGGGCAGATCGAACACCTCGCCATTGGCGACCGCCTCGAAGGAAAGCTGTTCGTAGATGGTGCGTCCGGTTTCCTCGCCAAAGGCGTATTCGGCCACATCATCGGGCACATTGCCGCGCAGGAGTTCCGGATCAAGCCAGTCGACATCGACGCAGGGCGCGCCGCGGATCGAGGTGACCGTACCCACGCACGAGGCAGACCGGTAGTACTGGTCATAGATCGCGTCGGCATAGATACGCTGGTTCCAGTATTCACCTTCCGAGCGCGAAGATTGCAGGGCCAGATCCCAGCTCCACGTGTCCAGACCGAACAGGGTATCCCCGCGCAGGCCGGCGACGAAGCGCTGGTAGTCGACCGAGACCGAGCTGTCATTGTGGTCGGTGATCGGGGTCGGCGAAAGCTCGTTCATGCCACCCCAGCCCGCAGCGAACGGGTCAGGATAGGCACCCCAGAGGCTCTCGCCATTGTACATGTAGATCCAGTACTGGCGGTACGAGTTCACATAGGTTTCGCGCCGGTTGAGCAGCGCCTCACCATACAATTCAATCGTGTCGGTCACGTCATAGTGGCCATTGGCGAAGAGCGTGTAGCGCTCCGTCTCCGGCAGCATGCTGGACTGGTCCTGGAAAGGGTGGTCGTAATTGATCAGGGCGCGCTGTTCGGGCACGCGCGGATCTACCAGGAACCAGTCATCGGTCGGAGCTGTGAACCAGAGCGGGTTGGTATGACTGGTGCCGATCCAGACGGGAATAAGAAATAAGTGCTAAATCCAATCGTTGTAATACCAGAATTGACAATTCTAACGGTATGAGATTCTCCCTCTGTTCCACCAGAACATGTGATCGTGGTGACTCCAGATGC
>NZLV01000117.1 GCA_002694345.1 Maricaulis sp. | reverse complement strand
TCCGGTATCCAGGAAGGGCGCATCGCTCACGGCGGTCATCACCGGATCCAGCGCCGTGATCAGGGTGAAGGCGGCACCGATGCCCAACAGCGCGGTGGAGGCGAAGAAGGCGATCCCGTTTTGCAGGCCGGCAATGATCTGGCTGTCGACAATCCGCACCGAGCGACCTGCCATGCCGGTCATCCAGTAGCGGCGGTGTTCGTCCATCGCCCGCGAGAGGGTGTGCTTGGCCAGCGGGGAATGGTCGATCAGGTAGGAAAACCCGCCCGCAATCACCAGAAAGCCGATAACGCCGTAATACTCTGCCAGCATGCTTGCCCCCGCTCGGTCGCGAGCAGACTAGCGGGATTCCGCCGCCCGCACATCTCTTTGCCGCGCGCCGGGGCAGGAGGGGACGGCGTCAAAGCCAGTCCCACTGTGACGCGCGCCCGGCTTGGGCAATCTGGTGCCATGACGGCTTTGCTTCTTCATTCGCGTTCCCCCTTCTGGTCCCTGCGGGCGATCTGGCCGCCCCTGCTGTTGGCCCTGGCCTGCCTGGCCATTCTCGCCCTGTCGCCGCCGCTCTGGATCGGGCTGGCCGCGCTGGCGGGGTTCTCCATTCTTGTCCTGGATGCCACGGCGCGGCTGCGCCAATACCGCGATCTGCGAGCCGGCCTGCGAGCGGCGCGGGGGCTGACCGGGCGGGCGCTGGTGGAGTTTCGCCGGGCGCGTACCTCCTGGTGCACGCGCAGCGCCGCCCTGGCCGCCGCCCAGGCGGAAGGCTGGGGCAAGGAGGCCCGCGCCCTGGTGTCGCGGTGGGGCTACAAGCCCTGGCATGTCTTTCCCGACAAGGCCTTCACCCGGCATTCGCCCTTCCTCAAGCCGCGCTTCTGGCGCTCGGTGCTGGGGCTTCGCTGAACCGGTTATCAACTTCGCCCCTGCGGACGCCAGTTGCAAGCCAGTCGCAACTGACTGATCTTATGCACGCTTCTGCTTCGTCCAACTGATAGAAGGCCGCCTTTAGGCCTTGCAGCCAGCGCCGCTGCGCTCTAGCTTCCGCGCCAAATCGGGCAGGGGGCCCGTAGGCGCAGTCCGATTCGCTTCCCGGCGTTTCCTGCCTTACAAATTGACCCTTTCCCGAGCGGAAAACCGACGCGAAAAGGCGAGGCTTGGCGATGGACGCGATGCTTCTCGATTACTTGCCCATCCTGATCTTCTTCGGCATTGCCGCCGTGATCGGCCTCGGCTTCATGCTGGCGGCCTTTGTGATCGCGCCGTCCCGGCCGGATCCGGAAAAGGTGTCGACCTATGAATGCGGCTTCAACGCATTCGACGATGCCCGCATGAAATTCGACGTGCGTTTCTACCTCGTCGCCATCCTCTTCATCATCTTCGACCTGGAAGTCGCCTTCCTCTTCCCTTGGGCGGTAACGCTCAAGGAGCACCTGGGCGTGTTCGAATTCTGGTCGATGATGGTTTTCCTCACCGTTCTCACCATCGGCTTCATTTACGAGCTGAGAAAAGGCGCGCTGGACTGGGAGTAGACCACAATGGCATCTGACCTGACCCCCGCCGGCATGGCCGGCCGCGCAGCCGTCCCCGGCTACGACCCGAAGAAACACGATCCCTTTTTCGACGGCGTGTCCGACGCGCTGGCGGACAAGGGTTTCGTCGTGGCTGCCGCCGATGATCTCGTCACCTGGGCCCGCACCGGCTCGCTGATGTGGATGACCTTCGGCCTGGCCTGCTGCGCCGTTGAAATGATGCAGGCCTCGATGCCGCGTTACGACGTCGAGCGCTTCGGCTTTGCGCCGCGGGCCTCCCCGCGCCAGTCCGACGTCATGATCGTCGCCGGCACGCTCACCAACAAGATGGCGCCGGCCCTGCGCAAGGTCTACGACCAGATGCCCGAGCCGCGTTACGTGATCTCGATGGGCTCGTGCGCCAATGGCGGCGGCTATTACCACTATTCCTATTCCGTCGTTCGCGGCTGTGACCGGATCGTTCCGGTGGATGTCTACGTGCCCGGCTGCCCGCCCACCGCGGAAGCGCTGGTCTACGGGATTCTGCAATTGCAGAAGAAGATCCGCCGTGAAGGCTCGATCGAGCGCTAGGAGAGACGTGCAATGAGTGAAGCGCTCAAGGTTCTCGGCGAACATGTCGCCGCTGCCCAGACCGAGGCGGTCACCGATTGGGCGATTGCCCATGGCGAGCTGACCGTGGCGATCCACCGCGACCATATCGTCGATGTCCTGACCTGGTTGCGCGATGACCCGGCCTGCAAGTTCACGACGCTGATCGACATTTGTGGCGTGGACTACCCGCAGCGCACCGAGCGTTTCGAGGTCGTCTACCACCTGCTCTCCATGCATCAGAACCACCGCATCCGCGTGAAGCTGTCCACGGATGAGGAGGCGGCCGTGCCGTCCGTCCACACGGTCTATCCGGTGGCCGACTGGTTCGAGCGTGAAGCCTTCGACATGTATGGCATCATCTTCTCCGGCCACCCGGACCTGCGCCGTCTGCTGACGGATTACGGCTTCGAGGGCTATCCGCTCCGCAAGGACTTCCCGCTCACCGGCTATGTCGAAGTGCGCTGGGACGAAGAAGAGAAGCGCGTCGTCTACGAGCCGGTCGAGCTCGTCCAGGAATACCGTGACTTTGACTTCATGAGCCCGTGGGAAGGCGCCAAATACGTCATCCCGGGTGATGAGAAGGCGGAGGGCTAAGAGATGGCTGACGATCAGATCACCGAAACCGCCCCGCGCAAGTTCACGCTGAACTTCGGTCCCCAGCACCCGGCCGCCCACGGCGTGCTGCGTCTCGTGCTGGAACTGGATGGCGAGGTCGTCGAGCGCGTCGACCCGCATATCGGCCTGCTCCACCGCGGCACCGAGAAGCTGCTGGAGCACAAGACCTATCTCCAGGGCATCGGCTATTTCGACCGCCTCGACTATGTCGCGCCGATGAACCAGGAACACGCCTTCTGCATGGCCGCCGAGCGTCTCGCCGGCATCACCGTGCCGAAGCGCGGCCAGTATGTGCGCGTTCTCTACTGCGAGATCGGCCGCATCCTGAACCACCTGCTTAACGTGACGACCCAGGCCATGGACGTCGGCGCCCTGACGCCGCCGCTCTGGGGCTTTGAAGAGCGCGAAAAGCTGATGGTCTTCTATGAGCGCGCCTCGGGTTCGCGCATGCACGCCCACTATTTCCGCCCGGGCGGCGTGCACCAGGACCTGCCGCCGCAGCTCGTCCAGGACATTCGCGACTGGTGTGACCAATTCCCGGAAAAGCTCGACGATATCGACAAGCTTCTGACCGAGAACCGCATCTTCAAACAGCGCAATGTCGATATCGGCGTTGTCACCAAGGAAGACGTGCTCGCCTGGGGCTTCTCCGGCGTCATGGTGCGTGGTTCCGGCCTCGCCTGGGATCTGCGCCGCTCGCAGCCCTATGAGGTCTATGACGAGCTGGACTTCAAGATTCCGGTCGGCAAGAACGGCGACTGCTATGACCGCTATCTCTGCCGCATGGAAGAGATGCGCGAGAGCGTGAAAATCATGATCCAGTGCTGTGACTGGCTCATGAAGGAAGAGAATGCGGGCGAGGTGCTGGCCACCGACTCGAAATTCTCGCCGCCGCGCCGCGCCGAGATGAAGCGCTCCATGGAAGCACTCATCCAGCACTTCAAACTCTACACCGAGGGTGTCCACGTCGATGCGGGCGAAGTCTATGCCTGCGTCGAGGCTCCCAAGGGTGAATTCGGCGTCTATCTGGTCGCCGACGGCACCAACAAGCCGTACCGCCTGAAAATCCGCGCCCCGGGCTTCCCGCACCTGGCCGCCATGGACTTCATGAACCGGGGCCACATGCTGGCGGACGTCTCCGCCATCCTGGGCTCGCTCGACATTGTGTTCGGGGAGATCGACCGATGAGCGTTCGTCGTCTCGCGAAAGAACAGCCGGAAAGCTTTGCCTTCAACAAGAAGAGCGAAGAGGAAATCAAATTCTGGCTGGCGAAATATCCCGAGGCCAAGAAAGCCTCGGC
>NZLV01000035.1 GCA_002694345.1 Maricaulis sp. | reverse complement strand
GTCGCGCGGCGCGACGCCGTCCGGAACCGCGGATGACAGGGCGGCTTCGATGCGTTCGGTCTGACCGGGCGGAACGGCCGTCACCCGCGCCACGCCACCGGCACTACCCAGCCAGGTGAGAAGATAGAAGCCCGCAACCAGCAGGGAGGCGATCAGCCAGAGCGGCTGGAAGCCTTTGTAGACGGTGCGCCAGACCCCCCAGACGACAAGCCCGCCAATGCCGGCCTCCCAGGGCGATTGCGTCTCGGCCCGCCAGGCCTCCGCATGCTCGCGCCGCTCGGACTCGCGAAACCAGCGTGCCGAACCGGCCTCCGCTTCGCCCGCATCCGCCACACCCGGCTCCGCCGCGTCTGTCTGGTTGTCGATTGTCTCGGCCACAATGTCCCCCTGCCCGGCGAGTTTTCCGCCATTGGCCGCTCGGGGCAAGGGTTTGCACCGCTCAGGCGAACGCTTCGTCTGTGGGTGTGGAGCCTGCGCCACTGCGACCATTGGGCGCTTGGCAGAGCGGCGGCGAACCCGTATTTCAGGCCCCGAACTTCAAACAGGCTTTTCATGACCGATACGCTTTCCCGCTTCCCGCCCGTTTCCATGTCTCTGCAGGCGACGGACAAGGCCCGTTTCGCCAAGGAGCTGGGCCGCAGCTTCCGCGAATACGGCTTTGCCGCCATTGCCGATCATGGCCTGGACGAGGCGCTGATCGCCGACGCCTACAAGAAGGCGGCCGCCTTCTTCGCCCTGCCCGAAGCGACCAAGATGCAATACTTCATCGAAGGTGGTGGCGGCGCACGCGGCTATACGCCCTTCGGCAAGGAGATCGCCAAGGACGCCAAGCATGTCGACCTGAAAGAGTTCTGGCATGTCGGCCGCGACCTGCCCGAGGGCCATCCCTATGCCGCCGACATGGCGCCGAATGTGGTGCCCGCAGAAATCGAAGGCTGGCTGGAAACGGTGCACGGCCTCTACCAGGCCTTCGACGCGCTGGGCGTGAAAATCCTGCGCGCCATCGCCGTCGATCTGGGGCTGGAAGAGACCTTCTTCGACGGCAAGGTGAAGGACGGCAATTCCGTCATGCGCCTGCTGCATTATCCGCCGGTCCAGGGCGATCCGGGCGGCTCGATCCGCGCCGAGGCCCATGGCGACATCAATACGATCACCCTGTTGCTGGGCGCTGAAGAGCCGGGCCTGCAGGTGAAGACGCGCGAAGGCGAGTGGATCGACATGAACCCACCGCCGGGCTGCTTGGTCGTGAACATGGGCGACATGCTGGCCCGTTCGACCAATGACGTCCTGCCCTCCACCCAGCACCGGGTGATCAATCCCAAGGGCGCGCGCACGGACCATTCGCGCTATTCCATGCCCTTCTTCCTGCACTATCGGCCGGACTATCTGATCGAGACCCTGCCGGGGTGTTCCGGACCGGACCGTCCGGACCAGTATCCCGACCCGATCCGCGCCAATGATTATCTCAATCAGCGCCTGCGCGAGATCGGCCTGCTGAAATAGACGCCTCGCCCGGCGTTGCGGAAAAAAGAGGCGGCGTGCGGACCCCATGACCGCACGCCGCCAGTTTTTTGTGGTCTTGCCCGGGTCGGCTGTGCCTCCGCCCGCGCTTCAGACCCGCCCATCTTCCTTGGGTTGTATTTCGCATTCACTAACGCTTGGCGGACAATCCAACCCAATCCTCTCGCACCCGCACTATCGGCGGTTTCAATACCGGCCATAGTTGCAATTGATTTTTCTTCGCGAGAAACCGGCCCTAATCTCCCACGCGATCAAGCTTGTTTGTGCCGCGGTGGGCCTGCCGGTTCCGGGAAGTCCGCCGTCTGTCAGGCACAAGCACTAGGACGCGGAGCCCTCTCCATCTCCGCGTCCTTTTTTCTGCCCTGACGGTTTTCGGCTTCAGTCCTGCGGTTCGACCAGGCGTTTGACCGCACCGGCCGGCATGTCCTTGAGGTGGACATCGACCTGCGGGTACGGGAATTCCACACCATTCTCGTGGAAGCTCTCCCAGATCGCCATCAGCACTTCGGAGCGCACATTCGACAGACCGTTCTGGGGATCGGAAATCCAGAAGCGCAGATCGAAATCCACTGAACTAGCACCATAGGACATGAGATTGCAAACCGGGTCCTTGTCCGGCACGACCCGCTCGACCGTCTTGGCGGCCTCGATGGCGAGCTCCTGGACGCGTTTCAGGTCGCGGGTCTCATAGGCCACACCGAAAGGCGCGTGCATGCGCACGATCCGGTCCGACTTGGACCAGTTGATCACGCCATTGGCGATGAAATGCTCGTTCGGGATCAGGTGTTCGGTACCATCGCGCGTGCGCATCGACACATAGCGCGACTGCATGCCGGTCACCCAGCCGAACGTCCCGTCCACTTCCAGTGCATCGCCCGGCTTGATCGACTTGTCGGCCAGCAGGGTGAAACCGGCGGCGAAGTTGGCCACCGTCTTCTGCAAGCCCAGACCGACACCGATACCCACCGCACCGGAGAAGATCGCCAGCGTGGCCAGGTTGAAACCGGTCAGCTGCAGGGCGATCAGCAGGGCGATGATCGGCAGGACAAAGCCCAGGATCTTGGCGATCAGGGCGCGCAGGGCCGGCGAAATCTCGTCGGCGCGCTCCAGCTGGGTATTGATGGCGCGCCCGGCAAAACTGGCGGCCCAGAACAGGACGCCGAAATAGATCATCGTGCGCAGGATATCGAACAGGGAGAGATCGACCGGCTCCCCCTCCGGCGTCTCGCCCAGCGGGATGGCCAGCGCCTGCAGCTGCATGACGACATCATCCAGCAGGCCGAACACGTCCAGCGCCGCGACCGGCCAGGCAATGTAGAAGGCCAGTTTCGACCAGAAGCGCGACCGGATGATCAGGATGACCGCCCGGATCACCAGCCAGGCCGTCATCAGGCTCATTGCCGCATCGACCAGATGCACCGGCCGATCCACCGCCCCCAGAACCACACGCTCGATCGCCAGCACCGCCAGCAAGGCCAGCGGCGTTGCCAGGGCAATGCCGGCCGTCAGAAGACGGCGCGACAACCCGGTCTTGATCCGCCCCCGGGTCAGGCTCTCCACCACATGGCGCAGGCGCGGCCCGAAGATCAGCGCCGGAATGAAGGCGACCAGGACCAGACCCAGCTGCAGCGCGACATTGATATCCGTCGCCGTCGCCAGCGCCCAGTCGACCAGCGCCTGCACCCGCTCCTGCAACGCCTCGGTCGGCAGAAGTTCATCAAGGGCACTGTCATCCTGGGGTGTGCGCATAACCGCTCCGGCAATCTCAGGGTTTTGAGAGGGTTAGCATGGGGGGAGCAGGATGTGGAGAGAAAGGACGCGAAGACTCGCCCGATACCCCCTTCTCCCCGGGGAGAAGGTGCCCCGTAGGGGCGGATGAGGGGGAGCGGCGGGGTCATTGCGTGTAGTCCGGACACCGGGATTCCCCCCTCTCCCGGCGCATGCGCGCCACCCTCTCCCCGAGGGAGAGGGAGGGAGATCGAGGTCTGCCAAGACTGGAAAGCCTAGACGGGACTGGCGTTCACGGCGGGACCATCCTAACTGTCAGACATGAAAGCGCTTTGGCTAGCCGCCCTGACCGTCATCATTGGCCTAATCCAGGCCTGCGCACCGGATTCGACGGGACATGCGGGAGAGGAAACCGTGACCTGTGCCGTCTACGATGCCGTGCTGGAGCATGTCTCAGCCGAACTCGCAGGCGCGACCGATCCTCTGCCGCCCTTCATCGTCCTCTCGCACGCAAGCGATCCAGTGCAAGCCTTTCCCGCCTGGTCAGCCTGGCGCCCGACCGATCAGCCTCCGCAGCATGCGGAAAGCGCCCTATCCGACAAGGCTTTTATCGCGGAGCCGGAGCACGATCTTCTGGCCTGCACCTGGTCCCGGGCCACCGACTGGCAGCCGATCGAGTCTCATTCAGCCGCCGACGGACGAGCCTGGATATGGCAGGGCGGCGAAACGGCCGCCCTCTCAGGCGAGCATCTCGTCGCCTTCATCAATCCCAGCCGTGTCTATATGGCCCCCAATCGGGGCCTGTCCGTCGTACAGCTCCACATCAATCCGGAAGCGGTCGATGACAGTTGTGGACATGTCTGCATGCCGTGGAGTGAGAGTTATCGCATCGAGCGCGATGAAGGCGGCGCCTGGATTGTCACCGGCACCTATCGCCACTGAATCCTGAGAGGCAAAAGCAAGCGCCCTCCTTCCCCTTGATGGGGAAGGTGGATTGACGCGAAGCGGCAAGACGGAAGGGGTGAAAGCGCAACGCGCTTTCTCACTCTTTGAAGGTCACCCACTCCACCGCTTCGCGGTTCCCCTCGCCAATCAAGGGCGACGATCTTGAGTTCTCGTCTCCAAAACATCGCTTGTCATCCCGGTCGGTCGCCCTGCGAAAGCAGGGCATAGAACCGGGACCCATCGTGCCACGAGGCGCAAATGGGTCCCTGATCTGCGCCCGGCTCAAGGCCGGGCATGCGTCAGGGATGACAAGAGTGGCTCTTGGCTAAACAGGAAAGCGCGGACGCGCTTCCGGGATAGCGCCCTAACCCAGCAGCTTCTTCTGCAGGATCTCGTTCACGGCTTGCGGGTTGGCCTTGCCTTGCATGGCTTTCATGACCTGGCCGACGAACCAGCCCATGGCCTTGGGCTTTTCCTTCACGGAGGCGGCCTGGTCAGGATTATCGGCGATGAGCTGGTCGATGACGGCTTCGATGGCGCCGGTATCGGTGACCTGTTTCAGGCCGCGATCCTCGACGATCTTGGCCGGATCACCGCCCTCGGCCCAAAGGATTTCGAACACGTCCTTGGCGATCTTGCCGGAAATGGTCTTGTCCTCGATCAGGCCGACCAGACCGCTCATCTGCGCGGCGGAAACCGGGCAGTCGGTGATGGTCAGGCCTTCCTTGTTGAGGCGGCCATAGAGCTCGTTATTGACCCAGTTGGAGGCCAGTTTCGCGTCGCGGCCCTCGGCCACTTCCTCGAAATAGGCGGCCCGATCCTTGTCGGCGGCCAGCACAGAGGCGTCATAGTCGGACAAACCCATTTCGCTGACGAAACGTTCGCGCTTCGCATCCGGCAGCTCCGGCAGATTGACGCGGATCTGATCGATCCAGTCCTGCTGCAGCTCCAGCGGCAGCAGATCGGGGTCCGGGAAGTAGCGGTAGTCATGCGCTTCTTCCTTGGACCGCATGGAGCGGGTCACACCGGTATTGGCGTCGAACAGGCGGGTCTCCTGATCGATCGTGCCGCCTTCCTCGATGATGTCGATCTGGCGCTGCGCCTCGTATTCGATGGCCTGGCGGATGAAGCGGAGCGAGTTCACATTCTTGATCTCGCAGCGCGTGCCCAGATGGGAGAAATCGCCCGTCTCGCGGAATTTTTCGTAAGCGCCCGGCTTGCACACGGAGACGTTCACATCGGCGCGCAGCTGGCCCTTTTCCATGTCGCCGCCACACGTGCCCAGATAGCGCAGGATGGTGCGCAGCTTGGAGACATAGGCCGAGGCCTCGTCAGGCGAGCGGATATCCGGCTTGGAGACGATTTCCATCAGCGCCACGCCGGACCGGTTGAGGTCGACATAAGTGGAGTTCGGATCCAGGTCGTGGATCGACTTGCCGGCATCCTGTTCCAGGTGGAGGCGTTCGATGCGCACGGTGAAACGGGAGCCGTCATCACGCTCGCACTCGATCTCGCCCTCGCCGACGATCGGGAATTGGAACTGGGAGATCTGATAGCCTTGCGGCAGATCCGGGTAGAAGTAATTCTTCCGGTCAAAGCGCGACCATTTATTGATCTGGGCATTGAGGCCGAGACCGGTCTTCACGGCCTGTTCGACGACATGGCTGTTGATCACGGGCAGCATGCCCGGCATGGCCGCATCGACCAGGGAGACCTGGGTGTTGGGAGCGGCACCGAAAGCGGTCGCCGCGCCGGAGAAGAGTTTCGCCTGGGACACGACCTGGGCATGGATTTCCAGACCCATCACGACTTCCCAGTCACCGGTCGCGCCCGGCAGGGTATAGGTGTCAGCGCTCATCTTCGTCATCCTCGTCGTCCCAGGTGGGACGGTCTTCTTCCGGCGTGTTCATCGCCGCAACCAGGACCCGGCCCGCCATCATGACGGTCAGGCCAAAAAACAGAAAGCCGATCCCCGGTGTTACCAGGAGGATGGCCCAGAGATTTCGCGGCTCCAGCTCGATGATGCCGCGGAACACGACCGCCGCCGCCAGAACCAGGAGTGCGCCGACCAGCATGGTCGGGCGTGCCAGTTTCATGGCCGGATGGGCGGGCGCCTCGCTCATGGCTTCGCCTTCGGGTTCGGCACGAAGGCCCGCCAGGCGATCACAAAGCCGAAGGCCGTCACGGCCAGACCGATCACCAGAGCCGGGATCGCCCAGGGCGTCGGCCATTCCCCGGCCATCACCAGGGTGACCAGGGAAATCGCACTGCCGATCATCAGCGGCACACCGAAAATCATGGCCATGGCCGCGATCACCAGAACGATGATGCGGTTGAGCCAGTCTTCCGGCGAGCGTTTGGGCGTATCCGGCTGTTCGCTCATCGAACTACCACCACTTCGCGGCCTTCTGGGTGAAGCCGGCACTGTCTTCCAGCGCGGCACCGACCTTGAACATGGTCTCCTCGTCCAGCGCGCGCGTGATAACCTGCAGGCCCAGCGGCAGGCCGGTACTGTCCAGACCGGCCGGCACGGACATGGCAGGCACGCCGGCCAGGTTGGCCGTCACGGTGAAGACGTCATTGAGATACATCGCGATCGGATCATCCGACTTCGACCCCAGCGCAAAGGCGGCAGACGGGGCGGACGGCGTCAGGATGGCGTCGACCTTGTCGAAGGCCCGGGTGAAGTCTTCCAGGATGCGCGTGCGCACTTTCTGGGCGCGCAGATAATAGGCATCGTAATAACCGGCCGAGAGCACATAGGTGCCGATCATGATGCGCCGCTGGACCTCATGGCCGAAACCGGCGCCGCGCGTGTTCTCATAGGTGCCGTTCAGATCCGGACCGTCGACGCGATTGCCGTAGCGCATGCCGTCATAGCGGGCCAGGTTCGACGAGGCTTCCGCCGGGGCGACGATGTAATAGGCCGGCAGGGCGTATTTC
Organism: Maricaulis sp.; assembly: GCA_002694345.1. GTDB lineage: Bacteria > Pseudomonadota > Alphaproteobacteria > Caulobacterales > Maricaulaceae > Maricaulis. Next base: position 11,771 of record NZLV01000035.1, on the reverse strand, counting down.
GTGTGCGGCAGGGAAATGTCGACGATCTCGCAACCGGCAGCCTTGAGCCAGTCAATGCCCTGCTGCCAGGCCTTCTCGATTTCTTCCGGCATGCCATCGACGCGGTATTCCTTGGGCACACCGATGCGCAGCCCTTTCACGGACTGGCCGCAGGCGGCGACGAAATCCGGGACGTCATTCGGCAGCGAGGTGCTGTCCTTGGGATCATGCCCCGACATGGCCTGAAGCATCATGGCGCTGTCCTTCACCGTCTTGGCGAAGGGGCCCGGATGGTCCAGCGAGGAGGCAAAGGCGACAACGCCCCAGCGCGAGGTGCGGCCATAGGTGGCTTTCACACCGACCGTGCCGGTGAAGGCGGCCGGCTGGCGGATCGAGCCACCGGTATCGGTCCCCGTCGCGCCAAAGCACAGATCCGCCGCGACAGCCGCCGCGGAGCCACCGGACGAACCGCCCGGGGTCAGGCTTTCATTGCCACCCGCTGCTTTCCACGGGTTCACCACCGGACCGGTATTGGCGGTCTCGTTGGAGGAGCCCATGGCGAACTCGTCCATCGAGGTCTTGGCCACGAAGACGGCGCCCTCACCCCACAGCTTGGAGGTGACGGTGGATTCATAGGTCGGCTTGAAGCCCTTGAGGATGTTCGAGGAGGCGGACGTATCGACGCCTTCCACGGCGAACAAATCCTTGATAGCCAGCGGCACGCCTTCCAGCAGACCGCCCTCACCCTTGGCCAGGCGCTCATCAGCGGCCTTGGCCATGGCTTGCGTCTTGTCCTCGTCAAAGGCCGTGAAGGCATTCAGAGACGGCTGGGCCGCCTTGCAGGCCTCAACGGCTTCACTGGCGAGTTCGGAGGCAGAGACCTCCTTGGCCTTCAGCTTGGCGGAAACGTCGGCGAGAGAGAGTTTGAGAAGATCGCTCATCAGTCCTACTCCACGCTCTTGGGCACGACGAAGAAGCCTTCATCGGACTTGGGCGCATTGGCCAGCACCTTGTCGCGGATACCGCCATCGGTGACCTTGTCCTCGCGCATGGGCAGCGGGAAAGCGACCGGCGTCGTCATCGCCTGGACACCCTCGACATCGACCTCATTGAGCTGCTCGATCCAGTCGAGGATCCCGTTCAGCTCACCCACAAGGGCATCGACCCGGTCTTCCGGTTCGGCAAGACGGGCCAGACGCGCAATACGGCGCACATCATCGGCGGTCACGGACATGGCAAATCACTCCGGGAAAAATCAGTCCCAGCTGACTAGCAATGGTCATGTGGCAGCGCAAGAAAGCTTGACGGCAGCGGGTGCAGGGCGCATCCCGCTGACATGCCGATTTGCTCGCTGGAAGACCTGCCCGACGGGGCCCTGATTGCCCTCGATCCGGGCACGAAAACCATTGGCGTTGCCGCTTGTGGTGCCTCGCGCGGTCTGGCCACCCCGGTGGAGACGATCAAGCGCACCAAGTTCACCCAGGACGCCGAACGTGTCTTCCAGTTGATGGATGAGCGTCAGGTGGTGGGTGTGATCATGGGTCTGCCGGTCAATATGGACGGGACCGAAGGCGCGCGCGTGCAATCGGTCAAGGCGATGGCCCGCAATCTCCTGCGCCTGCGCGACTTCCCTCTCGTCTTCCAGGATGAGCGTCTCTCCACCTTCGAGGCGGAAGAGAAACTCATCGAGGCCGGCGTGCGCCGCGACAAGCGCAAGGCCGTGATCGATGCCCATGCCGCCGCGAACATCCTGCAAAGCGCGCTGGACCGGCTCGTGCATCTGGGCTGAGCAGCCTTCCCATCATCCGGCGGATGCGCGCCACCTTCTCCCCAGCGTGGGAGAAGGGGTGGAACCGGCCTTCCCCATTCCAACGCGCTCAAAACACGCGTAAACAGCGCGCATGAACCCGATCATCACAGCCCTTGTTCCGGTTTTCGGCGTCATCTTCGTGGGATGGCTGCTAAGGCGGTCGCATTTGCTGCCGGAGGCGAGCTGGGGGCCGATATCGCGGCTGGCCTATCTGGGGCTGTCGCCGGCCCTGCTCTTCTCCTCGATCTCGCATGCGGACCTGTCGGAGATCCAGCTGGGCACCTTCATTGCCGCAGCCATGCTGGGCTTTCTGGGCATGGCGGCGCTGACGCTGGCCATCAAACCCTTCCTGAAGATCCCGGACCCGACCTTTACCAGCCTGTTCCAGGCGACCTCGCGCTGGAATGGCCTGCTGATCCTGGCGCTGGGCATTTCCCTGTTCGGGGATGAGGGCGAGATCCTGGTGGCGCTGATCATGGTCGCCTCCATTCCGCTGGTGAACATGGAATGCGTGGCCGTACTCGCCGTGTGGGGTGATGGCGCGGCGCCGAAATGGAATTCCATCATCTACCGCATCCTGACCAATCCGCTGATCCTGGGCTCGGCCCTGGGCGGGATCGTCAATCTGGGCAATATCCCGCTGCCGGCCATGGTGGGCTCGACCATCGACCTCTTGGGCCAGGCCGCCCTGCCCCTGATCCTGCTCTCGGTGGGCGCAGGCCTGAACTTCACCGCCATGAAGGCCCGGCCGCGCCTGTTGGGCCTGTCCGTCTTCATCAAGCTGATGATCGGGCCGCTGGTCTTTTACGGCGTCGGCAAGGCGCTGGGCATTGAGGGCGTGCCGCTGACCATTCTCCTGCTGACCGGCGCCTCACCGGGCGCGGCCTCCGCCTATGTCCTGGCGCAGCAGATGGGCGGGGACGCCCCCTATTCCGCCGGCGACATCACGGCGAGCGCCCTCTTCTGCTTCATCACCATCCCGTTCTGGCTGGCGGTGTTGGGTTAGACGGCGCAGCTTCAGCCCAACATATTATTTGTCATCCCTGACGGATGCCCGGCCTTGAGCCGGGCGCAGATCAGGGACCCATATTCGACGACATCTCCCGAAAGCAGGCACCATCCGTCCGATCAAAAAAAGTCCGCACCGGGACTATGGGTCCCGGACTTACGCCCCGCCTTCGCGGGGCATCCATCCGGGATGACAAGCGAGACGTCTTTGAGGGCAGGCCGCACTCAATCGCTGAGACAATAGCGCTCCCCCTCATCCGCCAGGCCATACCCGGCCTCGCGCACCACATCGCGTTCCGGCGCATCCGGGTAACGGACCGGATTGGTGTGGTTGACGTGGATGAAGCGGATTTTGGCGCGGTCCTCATCGGACAGGCCAGCGAAACGGTCCATGGAGTGGGTGATGAAGGGATGGGGGAAGCCGCTCATGTCGCGGCCGGGAATTTCGCCATTGGCGTAGAAGGTGGCGTCCAGATAGGCGATATCCACGCTGGCGATGATGTCCTCGATCCGGGCTGCCGGACCGTCCTCCCAGTCATCCCATTCCTCCCAGCTGTCGATATCCGGCAGGAAGAAGGCCGAATGTGAGGGGCCCTCGATCCGGTAGCCGACCACCTCGCCATATTCCTGGCGGTGCGGGACGAGGATGGGGGTCACCGAGAGGCGGCCCACGCTCACGGCCTCGCCATGGCTCATGGGTTGAAGCTCGACATTGCCGTAGCGGACCAGCTGGTCCCAGGGGCCGTTCGTCGAGAGATACGCGCCCACACGCTCCATCGTGAAGAGCGGCACGCCCTGTGCGCCCATGCTCTCATGGCCCAGGAACATCAATCCGGCATAATGCCCGATATGGGCATGGGTGATGAAGATCCCGGCCAGGCCCGGCTGGCCGTCCGGTGCCTCGACCTGGTCGAGCCGGTAGAGCTGTTCGCGCATGTCGGGCGTGGCTTCGAACAGGACGCGGTCCCCGGTCTCGTGATCCACCACCCCCAGCGCCGTCGCCAGGCGCCGCAGCGACGCGTCGCCCCAGGCCGGGTCTTCCGGATGGCCCATCTGCGGTGAACCGGCATCCTGCGAGGTACCCAGAACGACCAATTCAACAGAGCAGTCCTGGGCCAGAGCGGGCTGAACCAGGGCGGTTGCGGCCGCGAGGGCGGTGATCCATGTTTTCATCGCGCGAGCAGAGACGGGTCCGCCTTCCGGGTCAAGGCAAACCGGAAAGGCCAACGTGACTGGCCTCTCCCTCGCACCTTGCCGGGCGTGCCGACTGCCCCTATACCGCCGCAGACCTTTTTTCGGGGCCAGGTGATGAAGGAGGCGGGATGACCCGCGCGGAATTTTCCTACGACTTCCCCCACCGCCACCTGATTTCGGTGGCTGATCTCAATCCCGTTGATATCCAGATCATCTTCGAACGTGCCGCCCACTGGAAGGCGCTGAACCGGACGACGAACCGGTCTTCGGACCATCTGGCCGGGCTGACCGTTCTGAATCTCTTCTTCGAGGCCTCGACCCGGACCCAGGGCTCGTTCGAGATCGCGGCGAAGCGTCTGGGCGCGGATGTCGTGAATTTCGCGATCGAGCATTCCTCCGCCAAGAAGGGTGAGAGCCTGTCGGATACGGCACGGACCCTGGCGGCGATGCGGCCGGACATCATGGTGGTGCGCCATTCCGCCACCGGAGCCCCGCATTTCCTGGCCGAGCGCACGGGCCTCTCCGTGGTCAATGCCGGGGACGGCATGCATGAACACCCGACCCAGGCCCTGCTGGACAGTTTCACCCTGGCCCAGCACTGGGGCGAGGTCGGCGGGCGCCGCATCCTGATCGTCGGCGATATCCTGCACTCGCGCGTGGCCCGCTCGAATATCGGCCTGTTGAACATTCTCGGCGCGGAGATCCGCCTGTGCGCCCCGCCCACCCTGCTGCCGCCGGATGTCGATCAATGGGGCTGTGATGTCTTCAATGATCTCGACCAGGCGCTGGAAGGCTGTGATGCCGTCATGGCGCTGCGCCAGCAAAAAGAACGCATGTCCGGCGGCTTCGTGCCCTCGGCCCGCGAATTCTTCCACCTGTTCGGCCTGACCCATGAACGCCTCGAGGTCTGCTCGCCCGAGGTACTGGTGATGCATCCCGGCCCGATGAACCGGGGCACGGAAATCCATACCAAGCTGGCCGATGATCCCGACAGGAGCGTGATCCTGGAACAGGTGGAAAGCGGCGTCGCCGTGCGCATGGCCGTGCTGGAACTGATCGGCGATGTGATCCGCCGGGAGGACGCGTCATGAGTCAGACCTCGCTGGCCATCATCAATGCCCGCCTGATCGACCCGGCCTCCGGCTTTGACGGTCCGGGCGGTGTGCTGATCGAGGATGGCGTGATCGCGCAATTCGGCACCGAGATCGATGTCGATGCCGCCGATGAGGTGATCGATGCCCAGGGCCGGATCCTGGCCCCGGCGCTGATCGATCTGCGCGCCGCCAAGGAACCGGCCCTCACCCCGGATGGCGAAACCCTCTCCACCCTCACCGCCGGCGCCGCCAAGGGCGGTTATGGCACGGTGGTGCTGGCGCCCAATCTTCGCGCCCCGCTGGACAAGGCGGACGGGTTTGACGGCATGACCAAGGGGTTTGGCCGCTATGGCGTGCGGGTCCTGTCGGCCTGTGCCGCCACCCAGGGCCTGAACGGGCAGCACATGTCCGAAATCGGGCTGATGGTGCGCGGCGGGGCGGTCTATGCCGGCCAGGGCGATCATCCGATTGCCGACGCCCTCACCATGCGGCGCCTGCTGGCCTATACCAGCCAGTTCGATGTCTGGCTCTCCGTCCGCCCCGCCGATACTGCGCTGAGCGCCGGCACGGTGGCACTGGAGAGCGACTGGTCCGCCCGGATGGGCCTTCCGGCAGAACCGGCCATCTCCGAACGCATCGCCATCGAACGCGACGCCGCACTGGCCGAGCTGACCGGCGGCAAGCTGATGATCGACCGCCTGTCGACCCAGGCCGGCCTGAAAGCCCTGCAGCACGCCCGGCGCAGCGATCTGGAGATTGCCGCCACGACGGCGGTTGCGCACCTGACCCTCAACGAGGTGGATGCCGGGGCCTTGGACAGTGCCTTCCGCATGGATCCACCCCTGCGCGCCGAAAGCGACCGCCTCGCACTGGTGGCGGCGCTGGCGGATGGTGAGATCGATGCCATCGTCACCGATCACCGTCCCACGCCCTTTGATGACAAGGGCGAACCCTTTGCCCTCGCCATTCCCGGCACAATGGGTCTGGAAACCGCTCTGGGGGCCCTGCTTGCCCTCGTCCATGACGGCGAGATCGAGCTGATCGACCTGCTCCGGGCGCTGACCTGTGGTCCGGCCGATCTGCTGGGCCTGCCGCAGGGCCGGATCAAGGTGGATGCTCCGGCCGACCTCGTCCTGATCGATGGTGACCTGCCCTGGGTGTGCAAGCCGGACGACTTCGAATCCGCGCGTGGCAATTCAGCCTGGGCCGGCCGGCGTTTCCAGGGACGGGTCTTGCAAACCATCGTAGGCGGCGTCACAGTATACAACTCCAAGGTGTAGAGCCTCATGCAACCCGTTTATCTCCTGCTCGCCGCGACCGGCGGCTATCTCTTCGGATCCATTCCCTTCGGTCTCGTGCTGACACGCTTGGCCGGTCTGGGGGATATCCGGGAGATCGGATCGGGAAATATCGGGGCGACCAATGTCCTGCGCACGGGCCGCAAGGATTTGGCTGCGGCCACGCTTTTGCTGGATGCGGGCAAGGCCGGCATTGCCGCCGCCGTTTTCGCCGCCCTGCTGGGCACGACGGCCGGCCTGGTGGCCGGCGCCGCGGCGCTGATCGGGCATTGCTTTCCGGTCTGGCTGAAATTCAAGGGCGGCAAGGGTGTCGCCACCTATGTCGGCACCATGCTGGTCGTGTTCTGGCCGGTCGGACTGACCGTGATCGGCACCTGGCTGCTGATGGCGGCGATCTTCCGCATTTCCTCCCTCTCCGCCCTGATTGCGGCACTGGCTGCACCGATCGCGGCCTGGGCCTTCGGCCGTCCGGACGTGGCGATCATGGCCGGCGTGCTGACCGTGCTGATCTACTGGCTGCACCGCGCCAATATCGCCCGCCTGCTGAAGGGCGAGGAACCGCGCATAGGCGGCAAGAAGGACACGGCCGAACCGGCTGATCCGCCCGCTGGCAGCGAGGACGGGTGAGCGGCGGGGCCGATACGCCCCTCATCGACTGGCTCCGCCTGGCGCGGACGCCCGGCCTGGGCCCTGTCGGCATTGCCCGGCTGATCGCCCATTACGAAACCCCCTCGGCGGCCCTTGAAGCCCTGCCCGGGCGCGCCCGACGCGCCGGACGGTCCGTGCCCGCCATCCCGGCCGCCGACCGCGTGCTGCGCGAGATCGAGGCCTCCGACCGGGCCGGTGTCCGCCTGATCTGCCTGTCAGACCCGGATTATCCGCCCGCCCTGGCCGCCATTGCCGATGCCCCGCCTGTCATCGCTGTGAAGGGCCGCATCGAACTGCTCGACAAACTGGCCTGTGGCATGGTCGGGGCGCGCAATGCCTCGGCCGCCGGGCTGCGCCTGGCGCGTGAGCTGGCGCATGGCCTGGGCTCGGCAGACGTCTGTGTCGTGTCCGGCCTTGCGCGCGGCATTGACGGGGCCTGTCATGCCGGGGCGCTGGAGACCGGAACCGTGGCCGTTCTGGCCGGCGGTCTGGACCATATCTATCCACCCGAACATGACCGCCTGCACGCGGCCATCGCCGAACAGGGCGCGCTGGTCAGCGAAATGCCGCTGGGACACGGGCCGCGCGCCCGCGACTTCCCGCGCCGCAACCGGCTGATCTCCGGCCTGGCGCGCGGCGTGCTCGTGGTCGAGGCAGCATTGCGCTCGGGCTCGTTGATCACCGCGCGGCTGGCGGCGGAACAGGGGCGCGAGGTCATGGCCATTCCTGGCTCCCCCATTGATCCACGCGCCCGCGGGACCAATCATCTTCTGCGCGAGGGCGCCCATCTGGTGGAGAGCGTGGAAGATATCCTCACCATCCTGCGGGACAGTCCGCCACTGCGCCCCGGCGTACAGGACCAGGCCACCCTGTCGGCGGACTGGCCGGAACCGGACTGGCTGGAGGAAGACGACAGACCCGTGCCCGAGACTGGCGGCGAGCCGGACCCGGCACCGCCCGCCGATCCGATCGAACATCTGCGCAGCCTGCTCTCCCCGGCCCCGGTCTCGGCGGATGAACTGGCCCGTCAGAGCGGACTGCCGGCCGGACAGGTCCAGGCCGCGCTGATGGAACTGGAGCAGGCCGGCCATCTGTCCCGCCTGCCCGGCGGTCTCATACAGGCCCGCTGACTAGAGCAGGCCCAGATCCGACGGTTCTTCGGAAAGATCGATCAGCGGGGCCAGACGGGACTGGGTTTCCACCACCAGGGCCGCGACCTCGATCAGCGCCGCTGCCTGGTCCAGATGGGACCGGGTACACACCTCACTGAGACGCCGCAAATCCCGCAAGAGAACGGCCAGATCAGCCGGATCAATATTCGGTCGGGCGGTGTTGGCCAGAAGGTCGGTTTCGGCAGGCACGGACCGGAAAGCCGGGGCATCATCGGCCTCACCCTCACGCTCGCGCACCTGCATTCGGGCTCGAGCCTGCGGCCATGGAAGAATGCGCGCTCCGGCCGAGCCGGGCGTGCTGAAATCTGGCCTGTCCTTGATATCCTGCGTCATCCCGGATCCCCCCGGGCCCCATCGCTACCGCAAACACGGTCGGGACAGCGTGATCCCCGTCACGATTGGCGCTTGAAATGCTCGAGCAAAACGTCCCGCGCTTCATGAACCTGCCGGGCAAGGGCGGCCGACCCGTCCTGCGTGTCGGGATGGAGTTTCTTCATCAGCTGGCGATGGGCATGCTGGACAGCCTCGATATCGGCATCCGCGGGCACACCCAGGATCTCGCGGGCTTCCGCCACGCTCATCGGCGCCTTCGCCGGCGGATTGGCCGATCGGTTCCCGTCCTGTGCCCCGCCCCGGCGCCCGGCACCAGAGAACCCGCCGAGATTGACCCCCAGCATGCCCAGGCCGAACAGACCGATCGGACCGCCCAGAACCAGAGCCCCGCGCAAGCAAAGCACCACCCCGGCCAGCACCGCCCCGCCACCGAGCAGATAGCGGACGATCCGGGTGGCATCGGCGCTCTTCTGCCGTGAAAACCACCAGGCCGCGCCGAGAAAGGCCGCCAGGAGGAGAGCACCGGTAAGGAATGGGGTCATGGATCAGAACGGAATGGTTTGGCCTTCAAGGCCGGGCAGTTTGAGCACGATCAACAAATCGCGCAACTCCTGCCGGGCCGCCACATGCGACATGGTGAAGGTCACGGTCGACCCGCTTTCGGTCAGGTCCAGCAGGGTCAGTCCCAGCGGGAACAGCTCGCGATAAATGACGCGTTCGGCAAAACCCGGCGCGAGACGGAAGCCGATCCGCTGCGAGAGCATTTTCAGCCCTTCGCCGACGCGGCGCTTGTTGCGGGCATCCAGCATGGAGATGCGATTGCGCATCACGACCCAGTCGATCGAACGCTTCTGGGTGGCAGCCTTCTGCTTGCGGCACTCCCAGACCATTTCCGAATACAGGCTCGGCTTGCCGACCTGGTAGGTTTCCGGATCGATCTCGGCGAGCAGGTCGAAATCGATGAAACTGTCATTCACCGGCGTGATCACCGTATCGGCGCTGGCATGGGCCAGGCGGGAATACAGCGTGTCGGCGCCCGGCGCGTCGATCAGGATGAAGTCGCAGCGTGTCTTCAGATCACTCAGCGCGTCGGAAAACCGGTCCGTCTCCTCCGCCTCGGCAAGATCGAGATCGCGCAGGGTGGACGGGGTCAGGATGATCTCGTGCGGCCGCGGCAGGTCGAGCCCGCGCTTCTCGCACCATTGGGTCCGGTTGGAGAGATAGCGGCCAAAGGTCCGCTGGCGCAGGTCCAGATCGATCGCCCCGACCGTCTTGCCCATGCGCATCAGGGCCACGGCCAGATGCATGGCCACGGTGGACTTGCCGGCGCCCCCCTTTTCATTGCCCACGACAATGACGTGCGCGGCCTTCACGCCGTCACGCACACGGCCCAGCGGCCTGGAAGGAAGTCGGAACCCGGAAGCTTGCACCATTACGCCCAATCCTCTGGCAATCCCGGCGGGATCACCGACACAGTCTACTCGTGGGCGCCCGTCCCGTCTGCCAGGGCCTGACCGGTATAATCCGTGGCCCGGCAATACTGGCCGCTGGCTTCCATCTGGCGGCAAACGGCCTGGGCGGCCGATGCCGTGTCGAAAGGTCCGGCCTTGAGACGCAGGAAATCGCCCTGTTCCGGGATATGGGCGAGTTCGAGACGCGCGTCCAGATCAGCCAGCACGGGATAAGTGGCCTGCAACTCCTGCCAACCGCGCAGCGCCATGTCCTCGCGGCGATAGGAAGCCAGGTGCACCGCATGCAGCAGGCTTTGCCCGTCCGGCGGCATCAGGCCGGACGCATCCATCGCGGACGGTGCCGCGACCTGCGGCGCCATCGCGGCGTGCGGCAGGCCAGCTGCCTCCCCCGTCTGGGCGGCTGCACTGGCCCCGACGAGCGCCGCCGCCAGGGCACGCAGCTCGGGATAGACCGTGTCCAGCAGGTCCGGATCGAAGCGGGCAAGATGCGCCAATTCCCTCGCCGTGGCATCGGCCAGACGGGCCGACTCGGTCGGCGCGATCCGGGCTTCAGCGTGCGCGGCCGCCGGATCAGGTGACGAGCCGGTGGTCACACACCCGGCCAGACCGATGGCGATGAGAAAAACGGGAAGGGATTTCATGGCCCTGTGTATAGACCGAGTCGGAGCGCTTGCCTCAATCATCGCTTATGATTATCCCCCATCCGGCCTGATCTGCGGGACCTGACATGCAAAATCTCCAAATTCCCCACGCCACCACGATCTCTGCCCTGCGCACCCGGATCCGGACCTGGCGTGAGGACAAGCTGCGCATCGGTTTCGTGCCGACCATGGGCGCGCTGCATGACGGACACATCTCCCTGGTCCGCCTCGCCAAGGCCCATTGTGATCGTGTGGTGGCGAGCATTTTTGTCAATCCGAAACAGTTTGCCGCCGGCGAGGATCTGGACACCTATCCGCGCACGCTGATCGAGGATGCCGAGAAGCTGACCGGGGCGCAGTGCGACCTGATCTACCTGCCGACCAATGAGATCATGTATCCGGACGGCTACAGCGCCATTGTCAGCCTGAAGGGCCCGGCCCTCGGCCTGGAGAGCGAGGCCCGCCCGCATTTCTTCGACGGGGTCGCCACGGTCGTGGCCAAACTGTTCAACCAGGTCCGGCCTGACATGGCCTTCTTCGGCGAGAAGGACTACCAGCAGCTTCTGGTCATCAAGCAGATGGTCAGGGACCTGGACTTCCCGATCGACATTCTGGGCGGCGAGACCCTGCGCGAAAAGGACGGGCTCGCCATGTCCTCGCGCAATGTCTACCTGTCGGACACGGATCGCGCCCGGGCGGCCCGGCTCAATATCATCCTGGCCGATTTCGCGGCCGCGCTGGAGGCTGGCCAGGCCGTCGCCGAGGCTCGCAGGACAGCCCTGGGTGCCGCCGAGGCCGGATTTGACAGTGTGGACTATGTCGAGGCCCGTTGTGCCGAGACGCTGGCCCCGCTGGATGACGGCCCGATCCGCCAGCCGGCGCGCGTGCTGGCTGCGGTCCGGCTGGGCTCGACCCGCCTGATCGACAACCGTCCGGCAAAAACGCCTTCCTGACGCCCCAATTCGCGCTAAGCTCGGCGCGAGTTTGCAGGAATTTCCCATGGTCTCGCATTCCGTTCTGGCCGCACTGGCCCTCACCGGTCTCACCCTGTTTCCCGCCCTGGCCGAGGCCCAGGCCCCGAGCCGGCAGGACGCCGTGGTGGTGACCCGGCACCCCCATGAT
>NZLV01000116.1 GCA_002694345.1 Maricaulis sp. | reverse complement strand
GGGCCGCTCATAGGGCGGATCCACATCCCGGGTGATGGCGGTGAGGGCGCCGGACTTGGCCAACCCTTTCACCACCGAGGCCGTGACCCCGGCTTCGCGGGCAATATCCGCCGCCGAAGCTTCCCCCAGCGCCCGCACAGCATCAAGGACGCGCTGGCGTGCATCGGTCATCCGGTCCGGCTCACCGCTTCCAGGCGCGTACACCGTCTCCACGGGCGACGGCTTCAGCGCATCGGTCGACCGCAGGACGGAGCGCAGGATGATGCCCGGCGGCTGCACCAGATAGCGCGCCAGCCAGTCAACGAAGCGACGCGTGCCATCCGGCAGGGGCGGACCGCCCGTGGCGGCCTCAACCGGCTTGAGCTTTTTGCGGTCAGGATCCCCGGGCTTGATCGCCCACACCACGCCCCGCGCAGATCTCTTGCCCAGCGGCGCCAGAACATGATCGCCCGGGGCCAGCTCCACGCCTTCCGGGATCACATAGTCGAAGGCTTCCGGCAGGGGCAGCGGAAACAGGATGGCAGCGATGGGGCGCACGGCCTCGGTCATGGGAGCTTGGTGTCCTCGTCAGGCGCGAAACTTAGCCAGCCCCGCCCGGCCGCGCCAAGCCCACGCGCAGAACCGCTCTGTGGATTTGCCAAGCGCGCCGCGAATGCGCGACAACAGGGATGATTCGATCAGGGGAGTGACCGGCATGAGCGAACCCAATCCGGACGAAATCCGTGCCTTCCTGATGGCGCATCCCGATTTTGTCCGGGAAGACGCCGAACTCCTGGCAGTGCTCGCCCGCACGGGCGGCGAGGCAGGCGTGATCGATCTGGGAAGCGCCGCTCGCGACAAACTGCTTGAAGAGGTCCGCCAGCTCAAAGCGCTCAATACCGGTATCGTGGAGACCGCGCGCGCCAATCTGGCAACCCAATCCCAGATCCATATGGCCGTCCTGGCGCTGCTGGAAGTCGACAGCCTCGCCGGGCTCGACCGCAAGATTTCCAGTCGTTTGACCGGAACGTTGGGCGTGGATGTTTGCCGCATCCTCATCGAGGGCCATGCGCCCCTGCGGCAGAGTGAAAGCATTCTGGGCGCTTCAGAGGGTTTCGTCTCCGAAGTCCTCGGCGACAAGGTGGAGCGCCTGGGTCCGGTCGATCCGGACAGGGCGCATGCGCTTTATGGCCAGCAAGGAGCCCGCGTCAAAAGCGAAGCCATCGTTCGGCTTGATTTCGGCGGACATGACGGGCTCATGGCGCTGGCCGCGCGGGATGCGCAATTCTTCCAGTCGGGCCAAGGCACGGAATTGCTGAATTTCCTGGCCCGCGCCATCGAGCGCATGATCGTGCAATGGCTGCACACGAGCTGAACACGCCACTCGTTGAAGCGCTCCGCGCCTTCTACGCCCATCTGGCCGGAGAGCGACGCCTGGCTTCGCGCACGCTGGATGCCTATCAGCGGGATTTGGACGGTTTTGCCGCCTTTCTCGCCGCGCATCTGGGCCAGACCGTCACATTGGGAGATTTGCCGAGCCTGAAAGCCAGCGATTTCCGAGCCTGGATGGCGGATCGCCGGCGGGACGGTTTGTCTCCACGCTCGCTTGCCCGCGAATTGTCGGCGGTTCGCACCCTGTTCGGATATCTGCAGCGCCGCTGGCAGATCGAGGTTGCGGCCCTTTCCCTGGTCGAAAGCCCCAAGCTGGCGGCATCCAAGCCCAAACCTGTCAGCGAAGCCGCAGCCCGGGCCCTGATCCGGGAAACCGGTGAGCGCGATGCGCCGGACTGGGTCCGGGCCCGCGATGCTGCCCTGCTTCTCCTGCTCTACGGATGCGGTTTGCGCATTTCAGAAGCCCTGGCCCTGCGCCGCTCAGACCATCCCCTCCCGGAGAGCCTGCGGATCACCGGCAAGGGGGACAAGACGCGCTTGGTGCCGGTCCTGCCGGCCGTGCGCGAGGCCTGCGATGCCTATGTTCGCCTGTATCCTGCCACCCTTGAAGTGGACGATGCCCTGTTCCGCGGCATCCGGGGCGGTCCGCTCGGCTCACGCAGCGTCCAGGCGCTGATGCAGGATTTGCGGGGCCGGCTCGGCCTGGCCCCGACAGCCACGCCCCATGCACTCCGCCACGCTTTCGCGACGCACCTCCTGGCCAATGGCGGCGATTTGCGGGCCATCCAGGAATTGCTGGGACATGCCAGCCTTTCGACCACCCAGGTCTATGCAGACGTGGAAACCCAGCGCCTCATGAGCATTTACGATCAGGCTCACCCACGCTCCGGAAAGCCCTGATTTTCAACACACAGCCAGAGTCCTGACCCAGCGGGCCCGGAGCCGGCTTGCACTCCAACACAAATTGTGTACTTTGAATATTAAAGTGCTTGGAGGTAAAAATGTCTCAGACCGAAGATCTTGACTATTTGCGCGCCGTCGCGGAATCCGGCCAGCAAGCCGCGTCCCTGTCCGGCCGGTTTTTTCTCTGGTGGGGTGGCCTCGCCGCTCCGGCCTTGCTGGCCCATTGGGCCCTGGTCTCCGGCCTCACCGGACTCAATCCGGCCTTCGTCGGCTTTGTCTGGCTCGCCTACGGCCTTGTCGGCATGACCGGCAATGTCTTTCTCGGGCGCAGCCTGCGCAACAAGCCGGGCACAGGCGCTGTCAACAATCGCGGCGAGGGCGCCGTCTGGAACGGGGTCACATGGCTGATTGCGGCCTATGCGATCGGCATCGTCATCGCGGCATTCGCCGGTCGCGCCGAGACCATCCTTTTTGACACCATCCCGCTGGTCGCTTTCGGCGGATACGGCGTGTCCTTCTGGGTCGCATCCAGTCTGGGGGGGCCCAATTGGATGCGACCTCTGTCGATCATTGCCTGGCTCGCATCCGCAGGCGGCATGCTGCTGGTCGGCTCGCCCGGGCTTTACCTATATTGTGCTGCGGCAGTGGTCATCCTTGCCGTCCTTCCGGGCCTTGCCCTTGTGCGCAACGAACCGGGTCCGGCCCAGGCATGAGCGAATCCGGCTTCGACACCACCCAGATCGACGAAACCATCCATGGACGGCTGCGCCTGGGGGTCATGGCCTTTCTGTCCTCGCTGGAAAGCGCAAGCTTTGCCGAGATCAGGCAGAAGACGGGGGCCAGCGACGGCAATCTTTCCGTTCATCTGCGCAAGCTTGAGGATGCGGGCTATGTGGCCATTGAGAAGCGCTTCGTCGGCCGAAAACCCCAGACGCGGGCCGCACTCACGGATGCTGGTCGAAAAGCCTGGCTGACCTATCTGGACCAGCTTCGCCAGCTGATCGGCGACGCACCGTCGGCCTGAAGCGTCAGGCCGCGGCCTGGCTGGGGCGATAGGTCCAGGCGATCATGTCGGTATCGTCTTCAGCATCATGGAAAGTACCGGTCTGAACAAAGCCGGCCTTCTCCAGCACGCGA
This sequence comes from Maricaulis sp., assembly GCA_002694345.1. Classification (GTDB taxonomy): domain Bacteria; phylum Pseudomonadota; class Alphaproteobacteria; order Caulobacterales; family Maricaulaceae; genus Maricaulis. Next base: position 14,396 of record NZLV01000116.1, on the reverse strand, counting down.
TGAGAGGCATCCCGGTCCGCCGGCGTGTTCGCGATGACGTTCTTGACCCGATCATCGGCATAGGCCCACCCGGTCAGGGTGTTGACGCCCTCGGTAGCCAGGCCCTGTTCGCGATAGGATGCCAGCATGGAATAACCGATCTCCACCTGACCTTCCGCATTGGGCGCACCCTTGAAGCCGCCGCAGCCGAGCAGGCGTTGCATGGTCGGCGAGACATAGACCCAACTGTACCAGCCGGCATCGTCAGGATGGGCCTCCAGTTCGGCCGCCATGGTTTCGACGTCAAACAGTTCGGGCGGCCAGGACGGTTCCGGCTCGACTTCGAGAGCCTTGAAGAAGGCCATGCGGTCAATCTTCTGAAGCGCCGCGAGTTCCGGCGTCAGGGCAATCAGTCGCAGACGCGACGAGACGAGTTCGATCGGCTTGCTCATCTTCGAACGATCCATGTCCCCACTCGGTGCCATGACCAGCGTCCGCCCTCGACGGTCGCGATCATTCTGCCCCAATCCACCCGGTTTGTCCGCTCCAAAGCGGCCGGAGCGGCTCACTATTAAGTGTTCGCCTGACATGACAAGGGCCTCGCCCCTGCCTGCACGGCCGGTCTGTGTCCTAGCCCGGTTTGGCGTCGGAAATACGACAGGCGGGCGGATAAATCCTCAGGACTGCATGGTCCAGCCTTCCACGCCCATGGCTGCCTGTCGGATGGCTTCCGTCAGGGTCGGGTGCGGATGGCAGGTACGGGCCACATCTTCCGAGGCGGCCTGGAATTCCATGGCCAGGCAGAGCTCGCCGATCATCTCGCCAACATTGGCTCCGATCAGGTGGGCGCCCAGGATTTCATCCGTCTCGGCATCCGCGAGAATTTTCACGAACCCGTCCGTGGCGTGATTGGTACGGGCCCGGGAATTGGCCTGGAAGGGGAATTTGCCCTTCTTGTACTTGCGGCCTTCCGCCTTCAGCTCATCCTCGGTCTTGCCGACGGAGGCGATCTCCGGCGCCGTGTAAACCACGCCCGGAATGACGCCATAATTCACATGCCCGGCCTTGCCGGCGATGCGCTCGGCACAGGCCACACCTTCGTCTTCCGCCTTGTGGGCCAACATTGGCCCATGCGTGCAGTCTCCGACCACCCAGACATTCTCAGCCGAAGTGCGGAAATGGTCATTGGCAATAAAGCCGCGCTGGTCGGGCTCGATCCCGACCGTTTCCAAACCCAGGCCCTGCGTGTAGGGACGACGGCCAATGCAGACAATCACCGTATCTGCATCCAGCATCTGGGCTTCGCCGCCCGCCGCCGGCTCGATGGAGACCTTCAGCGTCTCGCCCGACGTGTCGACACCGGTCACCTTGGTCGACAGGTGGAAATCCATGCCCTGTTTGGCGAAGGTGCGCTGGGCCGTCTTCGCCAGTTCGCTGTCCATGCCCGGCAGGATGCGATCGAGATACTCGACCACGGCGACCTCGGCCCCGAGGCGGCGCCAGACCGAGCCAAGCTCCAATCCGATCACGCCCGCGCCGATAACAACCAGCTTGCCTGGCACTTTTTCCAGAGACAGGGCGCCGGTCGAAGAAACGATGCGTTTCTCGTCGATCTCAACGCCCGGAAGCGGCGTCACTTCCGACCCCGTCGCAATGACGATGTGCCTGGTTTGAAGGGTCTGCTTGCCGTCAGCCGTCTCAGCCTCGACCGAACCGGCACCGGTAATCCGGCCCGTCCCGACGATGTAGTCGACCTTGTTCTTCTTGAAGAGGAACTCGATCCCCTTGGTCAGGCCGTCAACGGCTTCATCTTTCTGAGCCAGCATCTTGCCGAGGTCCAGTGACAGACCGCCCGTCTGAATGCCGAGCGCTTCGAATTCCGTACCAGCAGCCTCATAGAGTTCCGAGGCGTGCAGAAGCGCCTTGGACGGGATACAGCCCACATTCAGGCAGGTTCCACCGAGCGTGCCGCGCTTTTCAATACAGGCGACCTTGAGGCCGAGCTGACCGGCCCGGATTGCACAATTATAGCCGCCGGGGCCGCCGCCGATGATCACAACATCATAGGTCTCGGACATGGGTCGCCTCTCATCTCGCAGGTGATCGCTCTAGAGGCCTATATGCCCATGAATGGCGCGTAAAGTAAGGGGGCAGGCCCACGGCAGTTCAGTAGAGCGCGAAACCGGTGTCAGTCAGCCAATAGTGCGGTCGGCGGGCGGCCGTCTGAAAACCCAGTGACCGGCCAGAAGCATGAGACTGATCACACCCAGATCAATCGCATTCAGCGTCCACTCCACCAGGTTGGCACTGCCGTAATAGGCTCGATCCATCGCGGGTTGCTGGAACCAGTAGAGTGACAGGATGAAATCAGTTGCGAAGGCCAGGATGTAGCAGATCAGGGCGAGGCGAAATCGCAGAACGAGGAAGAGGGCCGCCAGAACGTAGAGCACAACGAAACCAGCCCAGATTCCGTAGTACCAGAGGGGAATGCCGAGCAGGACCTGACCGAGGCTTTCCTCAATGGCGATGTAATTGCCAAAGCCGAAGCGAAAGACCAGCGTGCCGGAACACAGCAGCACGGCATAAAAGGCCCGCAGGACCACAAGCCCCTGAAATATCCGTAACAAAACTGGACTAATACGCATTTCCCTCTCCCCGGACCGGGATAACCCAGGCCGCCGGGAAAGCGACGCATAAACCGATTTGGCCGCCGGCAGAGGTGGCCACAAAAAAGGCCGCCCCGGCAAGGGCGGCCTTCAATGAGCGGCTGTGAAGCGGACTACAGGTCGAACAGCATGCGCTGCGGATCTTCCAGATTCTCCTTGACCCGCACCAGGAAGGTCACGGCTTCCTTGCCGTCGACGATCCGGTGGTCATAGGACAGGGCGAGATACATCATCGGCTTGATGACGACCTGGCCATTCTCGGCCATCGGGCGTTCCTGGATTTTATGCATGCCCAGAATGCCCGATTGCGGTGCGTTCAGGATCGGCATGGACATGAGCGAACCGTACACCCCGCCATTGGAGATGGTGAAGGTCGCGCCCTGCATGTCCTCGATGGACAGCTTGCCATCGCGGGCCTTCTTGCCCAGACGGATGATGTCCTTCTCGATCTCGGCCAGCGACATCTGATCGGCATCGCGCACCACCGGAACCACCAGACCCCGGTCCGTGCCGACGGCAACGCCCATGTCGTAGTAATTCTTGTAGATGATGTCCGTGCCGTCGATCTCGGCATTGACCGCCGGGATATCCTTCAGCGCGTTGACGCAGGCCTTGATGAAGAAACTCATGAAACCAAGCTTCACGCCATGCTTCGCCACGAAAGCGTCCTGGTGGGCCTTGCGGGCCGCCATGATCGCCGACATGTCGGCTTCATTGTAGGTCGTCAGGATCGCCGCATTATTCTGGGCATCCTTCAGGCGCTTCGCGATGGTCTGACGCAGACGCGTCATCTTCACACGTTCTTCGCGCGGACCGGTTTCCCGCGGTGCCGACGGTGCGGCCGGGGCCGGCGCGGACGGGGCGGGCGCTGCCGCCGGAGCCGGAGCCGACGCTGCCTTCAGCGCGTCACCCTTGGTGATACGGCCATCCTTGCCGGTGCCGGCAATCGAACCGGCATCCAGCTTGTTTTCCTCGATCACACGCTGAGCCGACGGCATCGTCTTCGCATCGGAGGCCGGAGCAGGGGTCTCGGCCACAGCAGCCGGCTCGGACTTGGCGGCCGGCGCAGAAGCTCCTTCGGTGATCTTGGCGACTGCATCGCCCGGCGCCACCGTGTCACCCTCACCAACCAGAAGCGCAGCCACAACGCCCGCCACCGGAGACGGGACCTCGACGGCAACCTTGTCGGTTTCGATCTCGACCAGGGCCTGGTCGATCTCGACCGTATCGCCCACAGCGACCAACCAGGAACCGATCTGGCCCTCGGTCACGCTCTCACCCATTTGCGGTACGGTCGCGTCGACCGTGTCGCCACCGGATGCGGCAGTCGGCGCATCCGACGTCTCAGCCGCTTCCTGACTTTGGGCGGACGTTTCACTGGATTGCGCGGGCGCGGCACCGGCGGCTCCAAGCGTCGCCAGCTTGGCGCCGATCTCGACCGTATCGCCTTCCTGGGCGAGGATTTCGCCGATCGTGCCATCCGCTTCCGCGCGGACTTCCACTGCCACCTTGTCGGTTTCCAGCTCCACCAGGACATCATCCTTGGAAACGCTGTCACCAGCCTTCACCAGCCAGTTGCCCACCGTGGCTTCAGTCACGCTCTCACCGAGCTGGGGAACAATGATATCAGTCATTTGGGTCTCGTCCTTCGAACGGGAATGTCCGGATGTCAGGCCAACGCTTCGTCGACCAGCGCGTCCTGTTGCTGCTTGTGTTTGGAAAGGATGCCGGTCGCCGTCGACGCGGTCGGAGCCCGCCCGACATAGCGCGGCCGCTCGGCCACTCCGTCAATCTTTCCAAGTACATACTCGATGTTGGGCTCGACAAAGGTCCAATAGCCCATATTCCGTGGCTCTTCCTGGCACCACACCACTTCCGCGTTCGGGAAGCGCGACAGCTCCGCCATCATCGCCTTGTACGGGAAGGGATAAAGCTGCTCGACCCGCATCAGGTAGACATCATCAACGCCGCGCTCTTCCCGCGTTTCCAGCAGGTCATAATAGACCTTGCCCGTACACAGCACGACTTTGCGGATCTTTTCATCCGGCTGGAGCTTGATCGAGGTTTGCTGGATCTCGCCTTCCGGACGGAATTTGGCGTCCGCATCATCCCACAGCAGACGGTGGAACGAAGACCCCGGCCCCATGGCGGCCAGCGTAGAGACGCAGCGCTTGTGGCGGAGCAGGCTCTTCGGCGTCATGATGACCAGCGGCGACCGGAAGTTCCGGTGGATCTGGCGGCGCAGGATATGAAAATAGCTGGCCGGCGTGGAACAGTTGGCGACCTGCATATTGTCTTCAGCACACAATTGCAGGAAGCGCTCCGGACGAGCCGACGAATGCTCCGGGCCCTGCCCCTCATATCCATGAGGCAGCAGCATCACCAGACCGGACATGCGCAGCCATTTTCGCTCACCGGAAGAGATGAACTGATCGATGATCACCTGCGCGCCGTTCACGAAGTCGCCGAACTGGGCTTCCCACATGACCAGCGTATTCGGGGCGGACAGGGAGTAGCCATACTCGAAACCGAGCACCGCTTCTTCCGACAGCATGGAGTCGATGACTTCATACTTCTTCTGGTCCGGCGCCAGATTGTTGAGCGGCGTGTAGCGCTCGGCCGTCTCCTGATCGATGATGTGGGAGTGGCGCTGCGAGAACGTGCCCCGACCACAATCCTGACCCGACAGGCGAACCGGGAAGCCTTCAGTGAGCAGCGTGCCAAAAGCGAGATGCTCGGCAGTGGCCCAGTCGATGCCCTCGCCCTTTTCAATCGCCTCGCGTCGGCCATTGAGGACGCGCTTCAGCGTCCGGTGGACATTGATATCGTTCGGGATCTTGGTCATCGACAGACCAACGTCCCGCAGGCTTTCCATCGGCGCCGACGTATCACCGCGGCGCTCATCATCTTCCGGCAGCCCCAGACCCGACCAGCGGCCATCCAGCCAATCGGCCTTCTTGGGTTCGAAGGTCTTGCCACCCTCGAATTCGGATTCGAGGAAGGTGTCGAAATCATTCTCGATCGCTTCCGCCTCGGCGGCCGTGAGCACACCCTCGGCGATCAGGCGTTCCTGGTATTTCTTCCGGACCGGCGGCAGGTCACTGATGATCCGGTACATGATCGGTTGCGTGAAGGTGGGATCATCACCCTCATTGTGGCCGTAGCGGCGGTAACAGATCATGTCGATGACCACGTCCTTGCCGAACAGCTGGCGGTATTCCGTCGCAATCTTGGTGGCGTGGGTCACAGCTTCCGGATCATCGCCATTCACGTGGAAGATCGGCGCCTGGACCATCAGGGCAACATCCGACGGATATGGGCTGGAGCGGCTGTCCTTGGGGTCCGTCGTGAAGCCGATCTGGTTGTTCACGATGAAGTGGATGGCACCGCCAGTACGGTGACCGCGCAGACCCGACAGACCGAAACATTCGGCGACCATTCCCTGGCCTGCAAAAGCGGCATCGCCATGAAGCAGCAGCGGCAAGACCGAAGAACGCGGCGTTCCCGGCTGCTTGCGGCAATTGTCTTCCTGCTTGGCGCGCGCCTTGCCCAGAACGACCGGGTCAACCGCTTCCAGGTGGGAAGGGTTGGCCGTCAGGGAGAGGTGAACCTTGTTGCCGTCAAATTCACGGTCGGACGACGCCCCAAGATGGTATTTCACATCACCGGACCCGAACTCGTCCTCGCCCTGGGTGTTGCCGCCCTGGAATTCGTGGAAGATCTGGTGATAGGGCTTGCCCATCACGGCGGCCAGAATGTTCAGTCGCCCGCGGTGCGGCATGCCGATGATGATGTCCTCGACACCCATCGCGCCGCCGCGCTTGATGATCTGTTCCAGCGCCGGAACCATGGCTTCACCGCCATCAGCCCCGAAACGCTTCGTGCCGGGATAGCGCTTGTGCAGGAATTGCTCGAAGCGCTCGGTTTCGATCAGCTTGGAGAGGATCGCCTTCTTGCCTTCCGGCGTGAAGGAAATGTCCTTGTCCGGCCCCTCGAAACGGGCCTGGAGCCAGGCTTTTTCCTCGGGATTGGAGATGTGCATGAATTCGACACCCACGGGACCGCAATAGGTCCGCTTGAGGATGTCGAGCATCTGGCGCGGCGTGGCCGTTTCCAGGCCCAGATAGCCGTCGATAAAAATCTCTTCGTCCAGAGCGGCGCCGGTAAAGCCGTAGGTCGCCGGATCCAGCTCCGCCTGGTAGCCGAAATCCGTCAGGCCGAGCGGGTCCAGATCCGCAGCCAGATGGCCCCGCATGCGGTAGGCCCGGATCATCATGATGGCGCGGATGGAATTCTGGGTCGCGCGGCGGACCTCGGCCGGGTCGGCGCCCGCACCGGCGTGTTCAGCTACTTTTTCGACCATGCTGGCCTCGTCCGGACCGATATCGCCCAAGGCCGAAACCAGTTCGCCATTGGCCGGACGCGGCCAGTCGGGCCGCTTCCAGGCCGGGCCGCGAGCCGCGTGGCTCACATCACCGGCGCTGTCACCCATGGCATCAAAGAAGGCTTTCCAGCTTGCCGGAACCGCAGACGGGTCCTTCGCATAGGCCGCTGCCATCTGCTCGAGATAGAGAGCATTGGCGCCCTGAAGGAAGGACGTATCCAGGAAGGATTGGTTTTCGGGGGATCGGTTTTGGTCAGACATTGGGGGGAGTGGCCTGAGTCAGGAGTGTGTCTGTATGTGTCGCTACACAAGGAGGGTTAAGCAATCATCTAGTCCGAATGTCCACGACACAGTACCGTTTTGCACGGGTCTGCTGCCAAGATGCTGACAGAGCCCTCAGCCTCCGAAAAGCCCCCCAAAGGTCGTATCTCCCACGAAAAACCCCCGCGGACAGGGTCCGCGGGGGTCTTCATGTCGGGCGTGTGGGCCGGCTTATTCAGCCTGCTCGGCAGCCTCTTCCTTGGTGACCTCTTCACCGGTCTCCTGGTCGACGACTTTCATCGACAGGCGGACCTTGCCGCGGTCATCAAAGCCGAGGAGCTTCACGTAGACTTCCTGGCCTTCGGCCACGACGTCGGACGGATGCTTCACGCGCTCATTCTTCATCTGCGACACGTGGACGAGACCGTCCTTCGGGCCGAAGAAGTTCACGAAGGCACCAAAGTCCATGACTTTGACGACCTTGCCCTTGTAGATCTGGCCCTCTTCCGGCTCAGCCGTCAGACCGTGGATCCAGTCGAGCGCAGCCTTGATCGAAGCCGCGTCAGAAGACGACACCTTGATCACGCCATCATCATTGACATCAACCTTGGCGCCGGTGGTTTCGACGATCTCGCGGATCACCTTGCCGCCGGAGCCGATCACGTCACGGATCTTGTCCGTCGGGATCTGGATGGTCTCAATGCGCGGTGCGAACTCGCCCAGCTCGGTGCGGGCTTCGCCCAGAGCCTTGGCCATTTCGCCCAGAATATGCATGCGACCGCCCTTGGCTTGTTCCAGGGCCGTCTCCATGATGTCCTTGGTGATACCGGCGATCTTGATGTCCATCTGCAGCGACGTCACGCCTTCAGACGTACCGGCCACCTTGAAGTCCATGTCACCGAGGTGATCCTCATCACCCAGGATGTCGGACAGGACAGCCACACCATCCGGGTCCTTGATCAGACCCATGGCGATGCCGGACACCGGACGCGTGATCGGCACACCGGCATCCATCAGGGCCAGCGAGGAACCGCAGACCGTCGCCATGGACGACGAACCGTTGGACTCGGTGATCTCGGACACCAGGCGGATCGTGTACGGGAAGTCTTCATGCTTCGGCAGCACGGCGCGCACAGCCCGCCAGGCCAGCTTGCCGTGACCGATTTCCCGGCGCCCCGGAGCGAGACGGAAAGACGTCTCACCGACCGAATACGGCGGGAAATTGTAGTGAAGCAGGAACTTCTCTTTGTACGTACCGGTCAGATCGTCGATGAACTGCTCGTCTTCGCCGGTGCCCAACGTAGCCACAACGAGGCCCTGGGTTTCACCACGCGTGAACAGCGCCGAACCGTGCGTGCGCGGCAGAATGCCGGCTTCCGACACGATCGGACGGACCTGATCCAGCGAACGACCATCAATGCGCTTACCGGTCTTGATGATGCCGCCGCGGACGATGGAGCTTTCCACCGATTTCAGCACATCTTTCAGGACCGTGCCCGGAATGCCGTCCGGACGCTCTTCCGTCAGGGCCAGGGCTTCCACAGCCTTGGTCTTGGCAGCGCCGACAGCGGCATAACGCTCGGTCTTGTCGGTGATGGTGTAGGCAGCGGCCAGGTCGGCTTCGACCAGCGCGCGAACCTTGGCTTCTTCCGCCGAATAGTCAGCCGGGGTGTAGTCCCACGGCTCCTTGGCGGCGCGTTCGGCCAGCTTGATGATCATGTCGATGACCGGCTGGAAGGCCTCGTGGCCTGCCACGACGGCACCAAGCATGACTTCCTCGGACAGCTCCTTGGCTTCCGATTCAACCATCATCACAGCGTCGGTGGTCCCGGCGACAACCAGATCCAGTGCGCTGTCTTCCATGTCGTCGACGGCCGGGTTGATGACGTATTCGCCATCGATATAGCCGACGCGGGCCGCACCGATCGGGCCCATGAAGGGCAGACCGGACAGGACCAGGGCGGCAGAGGCGCCGACCATGCCGACCACATCCGGGTCGTTTTCCATGTCGTGGGACAGGACGGTGATCATCACCTGGACTTCATTCTTGAAGCCCGGCGCGAACAGCGGACGGATCGGACGGTCGATGAGGCGCGAGGTCAGCGTCTCTTTTTCCGTCGGACGGCCTTCGCGCTTGAAGTAACCACCGGGGATCTTGCCAGCGGCAAAGGTCTTTTCCTGGTAGTTGACGGTCAGGGGGAAGAAGTCTGCCCCCTCCTTGACCTGTTTGACGCCAACGGCGGTGGCGAGAACCGTGGTCTCGCCATAGGTCACCATGACCGCGCCGTCTGCTTGCCGGGCGACCCGCCCGGTTTCGATGGTGAGCGGGCGACCCGCCCACTCAATCGTTTCTTTTTGAATATCGAACATATCGTCTTTCGTACGGATAGCGTCGCGGATTAGCGGCGCAGGCCGAGCTTCTCGATCAGAGCCTGGTAACGGCTCTCGTCTTTCTTCTTGAGGTAGTCGAGAAGACGGCGGCGCTGGGAAACCATTTTAAGAAGGCCGCGACGGGAGTGGTTGTCCTTCTTGTGGGTCTTGAAGTGCTCGGTGAGGTTGGCGATCCGTTCGGTCAGGATGGCCACCTGGACTTCCGGCGAGCCGGTATCCGTCTTGCCGCGAGCATTGTCTTTGATCAGCGCGGATTTGCGCTCTTGCGTAACCGACATCGTGTTCTCCTAAAACTCTTTGTCGCCCCGTTACGGGGTCAGGTTGAAAACACGCCAAGGCTGGAAGCGCCCGGCCCGGGCGTCACCGATCGCGACTGCCGTGTCCTTGCAAACCGCCAGAGCAGAAAAACTGCAGTCCCGATCCGCTATGAAAAGCGGACGTCGCTGCGATTTCAGCTCTTGCGCCTGACGCGGGAGCAGGACGATCGGTCGTCCTTGCTTCAATTGGAAGGCTTCCTCATCGGTAATGGCCAGTGCCGGGATGTCGTCCAGCGCGGTCTGAACCGGGAGCAGAGCTTCCGAAGCGGCGCCCTTATGGGCCATTTCTTTCAACTCGTCCAGTCTTGTGGATTCCGCTTCCGCGAACCCACCCACGCGGATCCGGCGCAAGGCGGCAACATGACCTTCCGTGCCAAGAGCTTGGGCCAGATCCCGCGCCAGAGAGCGGACATAGGTCCCCTTGCCGCACTGCATTTCCAGCACGGCCATGTCCGCGGTCGGACAGTCGAGAAGACGCAGATCATCGATCTGGACGGTCCGGGCCTGCAGCTCGAATTCCTCTCCGTCCCGGGCGAGGTCATAGGCCCGCTCCCCATCGACCTTGATCGCGGAATAGGCTGGCGGCACCTGCTGGATCTCGCCGATGAACGCGCCGAGTGCCGCCTCGATCGCCGCGCGGTCCGGACGCACATCCGAGGTCGCGACAATCTCGCCCTCGGTATCCAGCGTGTCGGTGCGCTGGCCCCATTTCACCGTGAAGCGGTAGACCTTGTCGTCATCCATGGCAAAGGGCACCGTCTTGGTCGCTTCACCCAGGGCAATCGGCAGGATGCCCGAGGCCAGCGGGTCCAACGTGCCCGCATGTCCGGCCTTGCGTGCATTGAAGATCCGGCGCACGGCGGACACGGCCTGGGTGGATGTCATGTCGAGCGGCTTGTCGAGGATGATCCAGCCATGGATATCCTCACCCTTCTTGCGACGGCCCATTTCAGTCTCCTCGTCTCTCGCCGGGGATCGGACCCGGTCGCGAAAGGGCGCGCTGATAGACCACCGGTCGGCCCACCGCAAGGCCCGGCCTGTTTCATGGAAATTTTCAGGCACCCCGGCTCGAAGCAGTCTAGGGAATGGCCTAGTCTTGTTTCCGACCCCTCCACCCTGACCGGTTCCCGTCCATGCGTTGTCTCGCCGCCCTTACCGTTTTGGCCCTTTCCTGGTGCTCCACCTCCGTTCCCGCGCAAGCCCAGGTCGATGCAGCCACACTCGAAGCGCGCCTGGAATTCAGCCTGGCGCCCTTGGTCGAAGCCCGCGACCTGTCAGGCGTAATCGCGTTTCGCACGGGCGACGGCCCGATACGGGTCATCAGCCTGGGTTATGCGGACTGGGAGAGCGGGGCGCGCTTCTCCGACCGGACCCGGTTTCCGGCGGGGTCAATGACGCGGACCCTGACCCGGGCCATGGCCGACCGGATGCTGGAGGCGGACCTTCTGCGCCTGGGAGACCCGCTCGACCGCTATCTCCCTGACCTGGCCGGCGCCGGCAGCCTGACGGTGGCAGACCTGGTCAACCGGACCGGCCGCATCGCCCCGGTCGCCGCAAGCCGCACCGCATGGGTTCCGCCAGAGGCCGCATCGGCCAACGCCATGGCCCTGGATGATGCCGCGCTGGCCCGGGTTATCGAGATCGCCCGGAATGCGCGGTTCGAAACTCTGGTCGCATCCCGTTTTCTGGGACCGCTGAACCTGGACGACAGCCTGCTTCTCGACCGGCACCCCGACTTGCCGGCCCTGGCAACAGGCTACGAGCCGGGTCCGCGACCACTCGACCTCCGCCAAACGCCCGACCCGGTAATCCTGACAGGTCATGACGGACTCTACACCACGGCACCGGACCTGGTGAGACTGGGCCAGGCTGTCCTGCAACGACGGATCGACCTGTTCCGGCCGGACGGACAAATGGAAGCCGGTTGGCAGGTGCGCCTGCGCGACGGTTTCGCCATCTATTCCCTGTCCTCGGCTCAGCCGGGCTATCGCACCGGTATCCTGGCCCTGTCGCCGACTGAACTTGTCGTGGCCTATGCGGTGAATATCGACGCCTACCCCGCCGAAGCCCTGGACGAATTGATCCTGGACCTGGCCTTCAACCGGGCGGCCAGCCTGCCGGTCCGGCCAGCCACCGCCGCCCTCGACCCGGCCTTGCTGCAGGCGGTCGGCACTTATGAAAGCGCCATTCTGGGTCCTGTCGAACTGGTTCAGGCCGAAGGGGGGCTTGATATCCGGCTGCCACAGTCGGGCCGGCAGGACTATCTCACCCCGATCGGGCCGGATCGCCTGTTCTGGCGCCGGATCGGGGCTGAACTCCAGCTGGAACGGGATGAGGCCGGGCGCGTCATCCGGATCACCGGGCACCGCATCACTGACAGCACAGCGCGGCCCATCCTGCTTGAACGCTCCGATTTACCGCCCGTCGCTGTCGATACAGCCAACTAGCGCTGCCTATTCCTCTTCGTCGTGATCCAGGTCGCGCTGGACCTGGGGGCGGCGGAGGAGAGCATCGACATGGCTGGCCGTGTCGAAACTATTGTCCGGATGGAAGTGCAGCTCAGGCGTGAACTTCATGTCGATTTCCCGGCCCAGACGGCCGCGCAGGAAGCTGGACGCCCGGTTCAAGGCAGCGGCCACCTTGGCCTGATCGCCCTTGCCCAGCGGGGCCACATAAACTTTGGCTTGGCGCAGATCGGGGCTGGGGCGGACTTCCGTCACGGAGATAAGGACACCATCAAGGTCCGGATCCCGCATTTCCTCGCGCGCAAGAATATCCACCAGGGCATGACGGACCAGCTCGCCGGCGCGCAATTGACGCTGGGAAGGGCCTTTGGCGGATGCGGATTTCTGACGGCGGGCCATGACGGTCTCCGGGACTACAGGACAGGGCGCGGGGGTGTACGCCTGTGGACAGACAATGGCAAGGCCTGCCTCGCGCAAGCGTGAAGTGCCTTGCCGCACCCCTTGGCCCTATCCTGACGTGATTGAGGGGAGAAGACCATGACCGGTATTCTGATGGCACTGATCCTGACCCAGTCCGGCATCACGGAAGCACCAAGCCAGACCCGTCAGGTCGCCGAAACCTATATGCAGGCCTATCAGGCCCAGAACTTCGAGGTACTGGAAACGCTATACAGCGATGACGCGCTGTTTGTGGACCCGACATCTAATGATGTCGCGCCGATCACCCCACCCATTCGCTGGGAAGGTCCCGATGCCATCATTGCCGGCCTGCAGGGTTGGGGCGTCGCCCGGATGACCTATTCATTGGACCGTTCATTCGAGGCCTCCGGACAGGTCATTTATGACGGGGTGTCCGATGTCGTCTACGCCACGGCGAACGGACCCGTGACCTACCGGTTCCCGATCATCACCATCATCACGGTCGAGGATGGCCAGGTGAGCGAACACCGGGACTATACCGACTATGCCGGAATGCAGAGGCTCAACCCGGTCGAACAAAGTCCTCCGGACTAAGCGCGCTCGGCTGCGCCCAGACAGGTCCGGCATTGAGCAACAAAAGCAGTACGGGCTTGGCGGCTCTCGAAACAGGCGGCCGGGATAAACAGCGCCTGAACCCCCATGACGAAAACAACGCCCTCCGGCGCGTCGCTGATCATGAGAACGCCCGCCCAATTCAGGTCGAGACGCGAATGCTGCGTCTCCCAGACAAGACCAGAATCCGAAACCTGAAACTCGATGCTCGCCTCCACAGACAATGGCTGAGTGGCAAGCCGGCGGCTCAAGGGACGGCAGACACGCCCCCAAGTCAGCATGAAGAGCGCGCTTCCTGCGATCAGAGCAAAAAAAGGTAGTGTTTGTGACCAGAAACCCAGGTCCCAGAACCACACGATCAAACCCGTGCCGATCGTCAACCCGAAAATGGTCAGCACGGCATAGGCACTCATAGCCATGTAATTCGCCAGTCGCGGCCAGAACGGCCAAAGGATTCCGCGCAAACGCCGGTTCATCCGGGCTTGCAGGGCATGATCGACCTGGAATGTGAAACGCTGCGGATCCATTTTAAGCGCCCCCCCGGAGCCAAACATGACAAGGGCGGCTCATTGGCCGCCCTTGCTTCAATCTTGTACGCGTTTCGCTGAAATTCAGTCTTCCAGCTTCCGAGCCACTTCGACGACCTGGAAACATTCGATCTGGTCGCCCGGCTGGATGTCTTCGTAGTGCTCGAAGGCCATGCCGCACTCGGTCCCGGATTTCACTTCCGAGACTTCATCCTTGAAGCGCTTCAGCGTCTTCAGCTTGCCTTCGTGGATCACCGTGTCGTCGCGCAGCAGACGCACGCCACAGCCGCGCTTCACCACGCCTTCGGTCACGCGGCAACCGCCGACCTTGCCGACCTTGGTGATATTGAAGACCTCGATGATCTCGGCGTAGC
>NZLV01000115.1 GCA_002694345.1 Maricaulis sp. | reverse complement strand
TGTGAACGCGCTCTCTGACTGGCTGGAACTGCGTATTCACCGCAATGGCAAAGAGCATTATGTGCGCTTTGAAGACGGCGGTGCGACAGTCGAGCCTCTCAAAGAAGTTGGCGACAGCACCGTTCTGGACAATGGCAGGCCTTATACCGGCACCAGTGTTCGCTTCCTTGCCTCGCCGGCAACTTTCACCATGACGGAGTATAACCGGTCGACGCTTGAGCACCGCCTGCGCGAGCTCGCCTTCCTGAACTCCGGCGTGAAGATCACGCTGAAGGATGATCGCGGCACCGAACCCTATTCCGACACGATGATGTATGAGGGCGGCGTCGCGGCCTTCGTCTCCCACCTCGATCGCACCAAGACCCCGCTCTTCACCCCGCCCGTCCTGATCCAGGGCGAGCGCGATGGCGTGACGGTCGAGGCGGCGCTGGAGTGGAATGACAGCTATCACGAGAATGTCCTCTGCTTCACCAACAACATCCCGCAGCGCGATGGCGGTACCCATTTGGCCGGTTTCCGCGGCGCGCTGACCCGGATCATCAATTCCTATGCGGCCTCGTCCGGCCTGGCTTCCAAGGCCAAGGTGGCGATCTCCGGCGATGATGCGCGTGAAGGCCTGACCTGCGTGCTGTCGGTGAAAGTGCCCGATCCGAAATTCTCCTCGCAGACCAAGGACAAGCTGGTCTCCTCCGAAGTCCGTCCCGCCGTCGAGGGCGCGGTCGGCGAGGCGCTGGCCGAATGGTTCGAGGAACATCCCAACGAAGCCAAGATGGTGGTCTCCAAGATCATCGAGGCGGCTGCGGCCCGTGAAGCCGCCCGCAAGGCGCGTGAACTGACCCGCCGCAAGTCGGCGCTCGACATCACCTCCCTGCCCGGCAAGCTCGCCGACTGCCAGGAGAAGGATCCGGCCAAGTCCGAACTCTTCATCGTCGAGGGTGACTCAGCCGGCGGCTCTGCCAAACAGGGCCGTCACCGCGAGAACCAGGCCGTCCTGCCGCTGCGCGGGAAAATCCTCAATGTCGAGCGCGCGCGCTTCGACAAGATGCTCTCCTCCGACCAGGTCGGCACGCTGATCACGGCGCTGGGGACGGGGATTGGCCGCGACCAGATCAATTACGAGAAGCTGCGCTACCACAAAGTCATCATCATGACCGATGCTGACGTGGACGGTGCCCACATCCGGACGCTGCTGCTGACCTTCTTCTACCGGCAGATGCCGGAGCTGATCGAACGCGGCTATCTCTACATCGCCCAGCCGCCGCTCTACAAAATCGCCAAGGGCCGGTCCGAACGCTATGTGAAGGACCAGGCCGAGATGGATGCCTACCTCATCGAGGAAGGCGTCTCCGAGGCCACGCTGACCCTGAAATCCGGCGAGGTGATCTCCGGTCAGGACCTGACCGAACGCGTCTCTGCGGCGCGCGGCGTCAAGCTCTCCGTTGATCGCATGACCGCCCGCGCCCCCGGTTTCGCCCTCGAGGCCGCCGCCCTGGCCGGCGCGCTCATCCTGGAACCGTCTGCCGAAGCGCTCAAGCTCGCCGCCGACCGTCTCAACGCCGTCTCCGACGAGGGCGAGGACAATTGGTCGGCCGAAATGGGTGAGGGCATGGGCCTTGTCCTGTCGCGCGAAGTGCGCGGCGTGACCGAGACCGTCGTGCTCGATGCCAATCTGCGGGAAAGCCCGGACGCCAAGCGCCTGTCCGAGCGGGCCGCGACCATCGCCAGCGACTATGCCGGCCCGGCGATCTTCGCGCCGAAATCCGGCACGATCGTGATCAATTCGCCCAGCCAGCTGATCGATGCGGTCACCACTGCCGGGGCCAAGGGCATGAAGATCCAGCGCTATAAGGGTCTGGGCGAAATGAACCCGGGCCAGCTCTGGGAAACCACGCTCGATCCCAATGCCCGCTCGCTGCTGCAGGTCTCCGTGACCCATGCCGACACCGCCGACGAGCTTTTCACCAAGCTCATGGGTGATGTCGTCGAGCCGCGCCGGGAATTCATCCAGGAACACGCGCTGGAGGCCGAGGTCGACGCCTAGGCCCGCATCAACCGGACACAAAAAACGCCCGCTGGATCGCTCCGGCGGGCGTTTTTCTTTGAGGTTCGCGCGAACCTACAGGCCTTCTTTGCGGGCCTTGAACCAGTAGACCAGGCCAAAGCCGGCGGTCACGATGGCGATCATCCAGCCATATTCGCCGGACCAGGCCGAAGTATCGTCATTATAGGCAGTCAGCGGCTCGAAGATCTTCTGGATGAAGACATTGTGCGCGGCATGGAACATCACTGCCGGCCACAAACTGCGGGATTTGAACGTGTAATAGGTCATCACCACGGACATGCTGGTGATCATGATGGTGAAGACCGTCATCTGGGTCAGCGCATCGCCGCCGCCATACCAGACCACGACCGGCCAGTGCCAGAAGGACCAGATCAGCCCGGTCACCAGGGCCACCGTTCCGAACGGCATCACCTTGCGCATTTCCCAGACCAGGAAGCCGCGCCAGCCGATTTCCTCGCCCACCACCGTGCTCATCGCCCGGATTGCCCCCACCGTACCCAACAGGGCCACCATGACCGCGATCAGACCCCATTGCGGAATATCCGCCAGACCGGTCTCGGCCCGCCATTCGCCGATCGTTTCGATGTCCGGGAACCCGCCCAGGCCGAAGGCATAGATCAGTCCGTAGGTGATGCCGACATAGACGACCGGGACCAGAAACCCCTTCGCATTGAAGCGCCAGCGTCCCCAATTCCAGGGCAGACTGCGGATCGAGCGGCCGCGGATCAAAAGGGTGGCGAAAGCCGCCATGGCCGGCATCCACATCAGCGGCCCGACATAAAGACTGGTCGGGTTCAGCGTCACCAGAGCCCAGTGAAAGACGGCGCTCGTCGCGCCCACGATCATCAGGAAGATCGTGATGGATATCCACGCATCCCGGCGTGTTGCGGTATCGGTACTCATGTCGGCTTCCCCGGCCTGTGATTGACCCGGAGTGTGTCCCGCATCCGCCCTCCCGGCAAAACGGGGAACCCGCATGAGGTCATCCCGCCGACTGCACGATCGTTCAAAAACGGTCGAAAGCCGCCAGTCACTACTCTTTTGTCATCCCTGCCGAATGCCCCGCAAAAGCGGGGCGAAGAGCAGGGACCCATCTCCAGGCGCCTCGCTCGTGCAGGCATGGGTCCCGGATCTCCACCCGGCTCAAGGCCGGGCTTCCATCCGGGATGACAAATAAGGATTGCGCAGAACCATCACCGTCACCCTGACGAAGGTCAGGGCCCAGTTCATAAAGCGTAATGATGCCAGGATTGGCCAAACCGATCATTTGATCTGGGTCCCGGCATTCGCCGGGATGACGGTTGTTTTGGCCTAATGCGCCTCAGCCCAACTCGCCCCGGCCTTGGCATCGACCTCCAGCGGCACGCTCAGCTCCAGCGCCGGCGCGCAGGCCTCGCTCATCACTTTTGACGCCAGCGCTATCAAATCCTGCGCCTGGTTTTCCGGCACTTCGAAGACCAGTTCATCATGCACCTGCAAGAGCATGCGGGCGTCCAGTTTGGCGGCCTTCAGGGCGTCGTCCATGCGGATCATGGCGCGGCGGATGACGTCGGCGGCGCTGCCCTGGATCGGGGCATTGATGGCCTGGCGTTCCGCGAACATGCGCATGTTCGGATTCTTGTCCTTGATGGAAGGGAAGTGGGCGCGGCGGCCGAAGATCGTCTCCACATAGCCCTTTTCCTTCACCTCGGTTTTCATGCGTTCCATATAGTCCGCAATGCCGGGGAATTTCTCGAAATAGGCCTCGATGAAGGCCTTGGCCTCCTCGCGGGAGACATCGATCTGGTTGGCCAGGCCGAAGGCGGAAATGCCGTAGATCACGCCGAAATTGATCGCCTTGGCCTTGCGGCGGACCATCGGGTCCATGCCCTCGATCGGCACGCCGAAGACTTCCGACGCCGTCATGGCGTGGATGTCCACCCCGTCGCGGAAGGCCTGTTTCAGACTGTCCACGCCGGCGATATGGGCCAGCAGGCGCAGCTCCACCTGGGAATAGTCGGCCGCGACCAGGCAATTGCCCGGCTCGGCGATGAACACTTCGCGGATCTTGCGGCCGGCCTCGGTGCGGATCGGAATGTTCTGCAGATTGGGCTCGGTCGAGGACAGGCGTCCCGTCGTCGTCGCCGCCAGAGAGAAAGAGCCATGCACCCGCTTGGTCGACGGATTGATATGGTCGAAGAGCGAGTCCGAATAGGTGGATTTCAGCTTCTGGTATTGCCGGTATTCCAGCAGCGCCACCGGCAGTTCATGGCCCGCCGCCGCCAGCTCGTCCAGCACGGCCGCATCGGTCGACCAGGCGCCGGTCTTGGTCTTCTTGCCGCCGGGCAGGCCCATCTCACCGAACAGGATTTCCCCGATCTGCTTGGGCGAGCCCAGATTGAACTCGCGCCCCGCCGCTTCATGCGCCTGCGCTTCGGCGGCCGCCATTTTCTGGGAAAAGTCCGAGGAGAGCTGGCGCAACTGGTCCGGATCGACCTTGATGCCCGCCCGTTCCATGTCCGAGAGCACCTTGGCCATGGGCCGTTCCAGCGTCTCGTAGACCGTCGCCTTCTTCTTCGCGACCAGGGCCGGTTTCAGGATTTCCCACAGGCGAAGCGTCACATCGGCGTCTTCCGCCGCATATTGCGTGGCCTTGTCCAGCGGCACCTTGTCGAAACTGATCTGGTTCTTGCCCGTGCCGCAGATTTCCTTGAACGGGATGCAGGCATGGCCCAGATGCAGCTCGGCCAGCTCATCCATGCCATGCTTGTGCAGGCCGGCATCCATCACATAGGACAGCAGCATCGTGTCGTCATAGGGCGCGACATGGATGCCATAGCGCGACAGCACGCCCAGATCATACTTGATGTTCTGACCCACCTTCAGGACGGTCTTGTCCTCCAGCAAATCCTTCAGCGCCTTCAGGGCGGTGTCCATGTCCAGCTGGTCCGGCGCCTTGCCGGTATCAAACATGTCGCCCGTGCTGGCCGGATCGATATGGGCCAGCGGGATGTAACAGGCCACACCCGGCGCGGTCGCCATCGACACACCGACCAGGCCGGAGGCCGTCGCGGAGAGGGCATCGGTCTCGGTATCCACCGCCACCACACCCGCCTCGCGCGCCCGCTCGATCCAGGCGTTCAGCGCCTCCATCGTCGTCACGCACTCATAGGCATCGCGATTGATCGGCGCGGTGGCATCACCGGTCTCGTCCGCCGCCGGTCCGCCCAGCGCCTCTTCCACCTTGCGGGTGAAGGTGCGGAATTCCATCTCTTTCAGGAAGGGCACCAGGACTTCGGGATCGGGATCGCACAGACCGAACTCGTCCATGTCGTCGACGACCGGCGTATCGGTTTTCAGCGTCACCAGCTGACGGGAAATCCGCGCATCCTCGGCATGGGCCAGCAGTTTTTCGCGGCGCCCCTTCTGTTTGATCTCGCCGGCCCGCTCCAGCAGCGTGTCCAGATCACCATATTCATTGATCAGCAGGGCGGCGGTCTTGATGCCGATCCCCGGCACGCCCGGCACATTGTCGACACTGTCCCCGGCCAGGGACTGGATATCGATCACCTTGTCCGGCCCGACGCCGAATTTCTCGACCACTTGTTCCGCCTCGATGCGCTTGTTCTTCATCGCATCGAACATCTCCACCTGGTCGCTGACCAGCTGCATCAGATCCTTGTCCGAAGACACGATGGTCACTTTCGCGCCCTTCGCCTCGGCCTGGCGGGCATAGGTCGCGATGATGTCGTCGGCCTCGTAATTCTCCAGCTCCACACAAGGCGTGCCAAAGGCGCGCGTCGCATCGCGGATGATGGAGAATTGCGGCACCAGATCCTCCGGTGCCGGCGGCCGGTGCGCCTTGTACTGGTCATACATCTCATTGCGGAAGGACTTGCCGGAATGGTCGAAGATCACCGCCAGGTGCGAGGGCGCATCCTCGCCCTTCAGATCCTCCAGCAGCTTCCACAACATGTTGCAGAACCCCTGCACCGCCCCCACCGGCGTCCCGTCTGTCCGCGTCAGCGGCGGCAGCGCATGATAGGCCCGGAAAATATAGCCCGACCCGTCGACCAGATAGAGATGGGA
>NZLV01000114.1 GCA_002694345.1 Maricaulis sp. | reverse complement strand
GGCGACGACATCGGTCGCGGTGACAGTATCGCTGTCCGGATCTTCCACGCCAGCCAGGAGATTGACCCAGAGCGGTGAGTCCTCGCTCAGGCTGGTCGTGAAGTCCTGGAAGGTCGGCGCGTCATTCGTGCCCGTGACCGTGATGGACACGGAGGTGGAGGTTTCAGAACGCCCGTCCGAGAGGACGACATCATAGGTGAGCGTCACGCTCTCACCGTCCTGCAGATAATCGAAAAGACCGCTGTCCGCCGTGAAGATCCAGCCGAGCTGGCCATCGGTCACATCATCATCGAGACGCAGCAGGCTGTAGAGATTGTTCGGGTTCAGGTCGCCGGCATTGCCCGACAGGGTCAGCCCGCTGAACCAGGCATCATGATTGTCATTGGCGTCCGGATCGTCAAAGGCAATGCTGCCGGCCGTCACCAGGGTCGGCGCGTCATTCTCGCCGAATGTTGCCTCGAGCGTGGAGTTCCAAGGCTCGATATAGGGCACATCATTTTGACCGATGACGGTGAAGCTGAGCTCACGCGGGACGATCCCGCCATCGCCATCATCCAGGTTGAAGGTGATTGTCAGGACTTCGACTTCGCCCTCGGCGAGGTCCTCGAACTGGCCATAGGGCAGGATGACCGTGCCCTCTTCCAGGTCGACATTCACCGTGACATTGCGATCCGGATTGCTCGTATGGGCCGCCACATTTGTGGCCGTGACCGTGTCGCTGTCGACGTCTTCCACACTGGCCAGAAGATTGACCCAGAGCGTTTCGCTCTCGGTCAGGCTCAGGGTGAAGTCGACGAAGGTCGGCAAGTCATTCGTACCCGTGACCACGAAGGTCGCAGTGTTCGGCGTCACGCCACCATGATTGTCACCGACCAGATAGGTGATGGTGACCGTTTCGGTCTCGCCTTCCTGCAGATCGGTGAACTGGTTCAGGTCCAGCTGGACGGCATCGTAATTGTTCGGGTCGAGGCTCCAGATGATCGTCCGGTCGGAATTGCTGGAAGAGACCGACTGGATTTCCTCGATACCGATCTGGTCCCCATTGTCCGGATCGCTGGCCGTTGCCATGAGATCGACAGAGAACAGGCCCGAATCCTCGCCGACACTGCCAGCATCAATCGCTTCGACGATCGGGGCATCATTGGTGCCGGTAATGGTGACCAGAATGTCGCGCGGCACGGAACCGCCATTGCCGTCATTCAGATAGAAGCCGATCGTGAAGGTTTCCGTCTGGCCTTCGGCCAAATCGTCGAACTGGCCGGCCGGGAAGGAAATTCGTCCGGTTTCCGGATCGAAATCGTAGGCAACGCTCCGATTGTTGCTGGACAGGTAGACGTCCAGATGACGCAGGGTGACGGTGTCACCATCGGCATCTTCCACACCGGCCAGAAGATTGATGTAGAAGGGCTCGTCCTCCGGAATGACCGGAGAAAAGTCGACATAGGTGGGCGCATCATTGAGACCTTGCACGTTGAAGGTCGCCGTCGTTTGCGTCACACCGCCATGATTGTCACCGACGAGATAGGTGATGGTGATCGTCTCGGACTCGCCCGCGCCCAGATCATTGAACTGGTTCATATCCAGCTGGAGCGCGTTCTGATTGTTCGGGTCCAGGCCCCAGATGATGGTCCTGTCCGGATTGGTCGAGGAGACTGACTGGATTTCCTCGATCCCCAGAACATCACCTTGGTCGGGATCGGTTGCGTGAGAGACGAGGTCCAGCGAATACAGGCCGGCATCTTCCGTGGTGGTACCTGCAAACAGATCCGAGACGACCGGCGCATCATTGGTGCCGACAATGGTGAGGGTGACAATACCGTCCGCCGTGTCCGTGCCATCGGTCACGGAGAAAGCGATCTCGACCTCGATCGTCTCGCCCTCGGACAGATATTCATAGCCGGTGAGTGTGTCGAAGATGAGCGCGCCGGTCTGCGGATCAATGTCGATCTGCCCCCTGAAAGCGACGGTATCCAGATAGGACAGCGTGACATCGTCGCCATCAAAATCGAAGGCACTGGCCAGCACATCGACCGTGACCGTGCCGTTCTCCTGTATCTGGGCGGATTGGTCCGCATCGATCATCGGGCCGTTATTGCGGCCATCGAGGTAGACCGTGGCATCGTCGAAGGCCAAGGCCTCCACGTCGGTCACCGTATCGGTTCCGCCCTCGCCCTCGACCCTCACATTGGAGCGTCCGACAGAAACGGCCGCGTCGCGGACACTGCCCGTCAGCACGACTGTGTCGAAACCGCGCCCGCCCATGAGCACGTCATTGCCAGCCCCGCCGGACAAAATGTCATCGCCATTGCCACCATTGAGGGTGTCATTGCCGGAGCCGCCCAGCAGCGTGTCATCCCCGGCGCCGCCGAGCAGAAGATCATTACCGGAATCGCCGCGGATCGTGTCATTGCCGGCACCGCCCATGAGGATGTCATTGCCGGAGCCGCCGGAGATGTCGTCATCACCGCGCAGGCCGAGGATCAGGTCATTGCCGCCACCACCATCAATCGTGTCATCGCGACGCGTGCCGATCAGGGCTTCACTGCGTCCCCCGCCCTGGATATTGCGCCCCGGATTGCTGCTTGCAGCAGCGCTGGCCGCCTCGGCGGGCAGCGTGTCGGTCGTCTCGTTCTTGCGGTCAGATTTGCGAGCCATTTTATGTTGCACCGCCGCGGCGGCACCTCCCCCGTTTATTTCCAGTGGCGCCTCAGGCGCATGTGCGTGAGACGCTCCGGGAAATCACCCCAACAGACAATCGCCCGAACGGGTGGGTGGAAGTGCTTTTCAACATTGGCTTCTTTTCGCGTCAGACACGAAATACGCATGTCTTGCGCTGCTGTTCGAGACGAAAAACGCCCCGCCAGGAAAGCCCGGCGGGGCGTGTGTCAGCTTCGCAATGCGGTCCGATCGGCTCAGGCCTCGATGCGCTCCATACCGCCCATATAGGGCCGCAGAACAGCCGGGATGGTGATGGAGCCATCCTCGTTTTGGTGGTTCTCCATGACCGCCAACAGGGCGCGGCCGGTCGCGACACCGGACCCATTGAGCGTGTGCAGGAATTGCGGGCGCTTTTCGCCAGCCTTGCGATAACGCGCATTCATGCGGCGAGCCTGGAAGTCCCCGCAATTGGAACAGGACGAGATCTCGCGATACGTCCCCTGGCTGGGCAGCCAGACTTCCAGATCGTAGGTGCGCTTGGCGGCAAAACCCATATCGCCCGAGCAAAGGAGCATGACGCGATAGGGCAATTCCAGCAGCTGCAGCACGCGTTCGGCAGCACCGGTCATCCGGTCCAGCTCGTCCGCGCTGTCTTCGGCCGGCACGATGGAAACCATCTCGACCTTGTTGAACTGGTGCATGCGGATCATGCCGCGCGTATCCCGGCCCGCCGAACCGGCCTCGGCGCGGAAACAGGGCGTGTGCGCGGTAAAGCGCATCGGCAGCGTGGCTTCCTCGTGGATCGCATCCCGCGCCAGATTGGTCAGCGGAACTTCAGCCGTCGGGATCAGCCAGCGGTGATCCGTGGTGCGGAAGAGGTCCTCGGAAAACTTGGGCAGCTGGCTGGTGCCGAACATGGCGTCATCCCGTACCATTAGCGGCGGGCTGACCTCGGTAAAACCGTGCTCGCCTGTGTGCAGGTCCAGCATGAAATGCGCGAGAGCGCGCTCCAGGCGGGCCAGACCACCCTTGAGGGCCACGAACCGGGCCCCCGAGATCGCTGCCGCCTTCTCGAAGTCCATCAGGCCCAGCCCCTCGCCCAGATCGACATGGTCCTTCGGGGTGAAGCTGAACTCGCGGGGCGTGCCCCAGCCGCGCACTTCTTCATTGTCGTATTCATCGGCGCCCGCCGGCACATCGTGCTCCGGCAGGTTGGGGATGGCTGCGAGATGCTGGTTGAGCGTTTCCTCGAAATGACGAGCCTGCTGACCGGCTTCTTCGAGCACGGTCTTCAGGCGGTCCACTTCGGCGCGCAGACGATTGAACTCGTCCTCATCCCCGCTCGCCTTGGCCTTGCCGATCTGCTTGGACAGCGCATTGCGCTCGGTCTCGGCTTCCTGGTGCTTGGTCAGGGCTTCCCGGCGCTGGGTATCCAGTTCCAGCAAGGACGCAGACTGCGGCTCCATCCCCCGCAGGGCGAGGCCCTGGTCGAACGCTTCGGGATTGTCGCGGATCAGCTTGATGTCATGCATGGAAATAACCGGTGCAGGTTGGAGGAATAATGGGGGCGGCTATAGCCCTGCCCGCGCCCGGCGTAAACCGGGCTCACACCCTAGTCGGTGTCTTCGTCCTCAAGCGGTTTGGGCTGCATCAGGCGCATCCCCGCGATAGAGAGGAAGTAGAGCAGAAGCAGAGCCCCGCCGAGCATGATCTGGCTGATCGGATCCGGCGGCGTCGCGAAGGCGGCAAACAGGGCGATCCCGACCACCGCAAAGCGCCAGCCCTTCAACAGGGTTTCCCCGCGCAAGATGCCGGCCTTGGCCAGCAGCATGAGGAAGACCGGCATCTGGAAGGAAATGCCGAACACCAGCATCAACGTGGTGATGAGGTTCATGTAGTCGGACACGTTGAGCAAAAGCTCGATCCGGGTCCCGGCCAGGTCGGGCACTTGTTCCTGCCCCAGCGAGAACCGCATGACCATGGGCAGGACGAAAAAGTAGACGAAGCTCACTCCGGCGCCGAACAGGATGGGCGACATGGCCA
Organism: Maricaulis sp.; assembly: GCA_002694345.1. Classification (GTDB taxonomy): domain Bacteria; phylum Pseudomonadota; class Alphaproteobacteria; order Caulobacterales; family Maricaulaceae; genus Maricaulis. Next base: position 3,775 of record NZLV01000114.1, on the reverse strand, counting down.
AGAAGGGCGCAAAGGCGCCGCGCTCATTCCGGTAGAGGCCCGGTGCCACGAAACCATAAATCTGCCAGGCGATCACCGGGAAGCCGATGATGATAGCGCCAACGAGCGACAGTTTCAGGCGAACGAAGAAGAATTCCAGAGGCGCGAAGAAATTGGCCGTCAGGTCCAGCTCTTCCACCGGCACGCCGCGCACGGCAGCAGCCGCATCGCGATAGGGCAGAAGCAGCCATTGATAGAGCTGACCGGAAAACGCGAAACAGACGATGAAGCCCACCGTCAGGAAAGCCATGATCACAACGAGGCGCGAGCGCAGCTCGATCAGATGCTCCAGCAGCGGCGCACGGCTGGCCTCAACCTCGTCCTTGTCCTGTTCCAGCTGGGCCATGCCTAACCGTCAATCCTGTCCGATTTGACCGCCGGGCGCGGTGTCGCGTCCTCAACAGGCAGGCCCGTCGCGCCCGTCTTGGCCGGCGGTTCGGCCTGGGCTTCCTTGGCGACCTTGTCGAGTTCGCCCTTGATCTGGTTGACCGGATTGGCCTGTTTGAGCGCTTCGATTTCCTTGCGCAGCTCGGCCAGTTCGGTCTCGCGACCGATTTCCTCGAAAGAGTTCTGGAATTCCTTGGCGAGACCGCGGGCCTGGTTCATGAGCTGGCCGACACGGCGCATCATGACAGGCAATTGCTGCGGCCCGACGACGACCAGCGCCAGAACGAGCACAACCAGCAATTCCGGCATGCCGATGCCGGGGCTCATCGCCTAGCTCCCGGTCTTTTCGTCGTCGCGCGTTTCAGAGCCGATCGAGCCAGACGCATCATTCGCCGTCTCGTCGCTGCCTTCCTCATCACGCAGCCCCTTGCGGAAGCTGGTGATGCCCTTGGCGAAATCACCCATGACCGAAGCGATCTTTCCCCGACCGCCGAACAGCAGGACCGCCAGAAGAAGGACCAGCAGAATTTGCCACATACCCGGAGCCATAGGCTTCTCCGTCTCTAAAACACGTCAAATGGGTCTACTGCGTTTGCCGCGTGGCGTCCAACCCGTCAATCACGCGCGCGGACAATCTATCGCGATTGCTGCGTTACGCCGCACCATCGGGCTCGTCATCATCCCCTTCCATGAAATCAACATGGAAAGCATGAGCTTCTTCGTCGTCCAGCGGATCTTCGAGCAATTCAAGCTGATCCGGGCGTGACGGGTCGGGAACCGTGAAGTCTGGCGGAAGACGGGCATCCAGAAGGCCGGCGGCCTTGAGGTCGGACATGCCCGGAAGGTCACCGATCGTCTCCAGCGAGAAATATTCGAGGAATTGCGATGTGGTGCCGTAGGTGACCGGACGCCCTGGTGAACGGCGGCGGCCTCGCGGCCGGATCCAGCGCAATTCAAACAGCAGATCCAGCGTGCCCTTGGACACGGCGACACCCCGGATCTCCTCAATCTCCGCCCGGGTCACCGGCTGGTGATAGGCAATGATGGAGAGGGTTTCGAGCGCAGCCTGGGACAGTTTGCGCGGTTCCTGGCGCACTTCGGTGAGCACATCGGCCAGGTCGGGCGCTGTTTCAAAGCGCCAGCGACCGCCCACTTCGACCAGACGCACGCCACGCTCGGCATACTCCTCGGCCAGTGTGGCGAGCAGAAGCTGGATATTGGCCTCCGACGGCAGGCGCCCGATCAGGGTTTCCTCGTCGAGCGGTTCATTGGCCGCGAACAGCAGGGCTTCCAGAATGCGAAGATTGCGCTTTTCGGTATTCACCGCCAGATGCACGCCGAGGGATTTGGACGCCTCGTCATCGGCCAGGGCCGACGGGCCCTGATGGTTGGCGCGCTCGCGCAGCGCCTCGATCGCGCTGGAAATCGGGTCGATGGTCTCGGTCTCGGTTTCGTCAGTCATGCGATGCGTCTCTCTCCGCGGCGCGCACATAAAGCGGCGCATAGGCCTCACGCTGACGCAATCGTGCATGGCCCTCCTTGGTGATTTCAAGCGCGGCCAGCATGGAACTCGCCCGGACGGACCGCAATGGCGGCGGATCGGCCCCCAATTCCCCGGGGCCGGGAAGCAAGCTGTCCAAGTCTTTCCAGTCCCGAACTTCGGGCATCAGCGTTTCCAGACGCTCTCTTGCAGTTTCCAGGCCGTAAACCTTGGGCGTCGGCGGACGATAGCTGGCACGCGCCATGCGAACGCGGCGCTGGGAATAGGCCGACAACAAGTCGTGCAGATCGGCGGCATAGATCACAGACCGCGTCGAGCGCACGCCTTCGGGCGCGCCGCGCATGTGAACATCCGTGTGCAGCAAGGGCTGGGCGAACAAGGCATCGCCGGCAGCCCGCATCGCTTCCAGACGGCGCAGGCGGAAGGCAAGCGCGGCGGCGAGCACTTCGGCCGGCGCGTCGTCCTCATCCTTCTTCGGCTTGGGCAGCAAGAGCTTGGATTTCAGGAAGGCCAGCCAAGCTGCCATGACCAGATAGTCCGCCGCCAGATCCAGACGACGCTGGCGCGCGGCTTCCATGAATTGCAGATATTGCTCGGCCAGTTCGAGGATGGAGATCCGGGCGAGATCGACTTTCTTCTTGCGCGCCAGGGCGAGCAGGAGGTGGAGCGGCCCCTCGAACCCGTCGAGATCGACGATGAGCGCATCGGTCTCCGCCTGCTCGGCGGCTTCAAACCGGACGTCTTCCTCGAATTCCTCGATCAAGCCTTGCTCCAAATCAGGACATCGCAGCCCCGGCCACCGGCGCCAAAAACTCATTGAGACGCGATTCGGCCTCTTCCGGGTCGAATTCTTCGATTCGATCCCGGGCGGCTTCGGCCGCCAGGGCACGCTCCAGCGCCTTGCCGTCGAGCGTACGGGCACCCTCGGCTACGGCGATCATCTCCGGCATGTCGCCATTGCAATGGAGCAGCATGTCACAGCCGGCGACCAGTGACCGCTCACCGCGTTCCCGGAACGTCCCGGCCAGGGCTTTCATGGACAGGTCATCGGTCATGATCAGCCCGTCGAACCCGATCTCACCGCGAATGATCCGGTTGATGACTTCGGAGGACTGGGTCGCCGGATTCTCATCATCAATGTCGGCGTAGACGATATGGGCTGTCATCGCCATCGGAGCATCATTGAGGGCCTTGAAGGGCGCGAAATCCGTTTCCGACAACAAGCCGTGCTCTTCCGGCACGATGGGCAATTCCAGATGACTGTCGGCCTGGGCCCGGCCATGCCCTGGAATGTGCTTGATGATGGGAGCTACGCCGCCAGCCATCAGGCCTTCCATGGCTGCGCGGCCGAGATGGGCGATGGGTTCCGGTGTCGTGCCAAAAGCGCGATCGCCAATGATAGCGTCAGCCCCCTCGATCCGCAGGTCCGCGACCGGCGCACAGTCGACATCGATCCCGACCGTGCGCAACTCATGCGCCAGCAGACGGTGATTGATACGGGTCGCCTCGATGGCCGCCTCCTCGTCCTTCAGAAAGAGATCGGCGAAAACCTGGGCCGGCGGGGCCTTGCGCCAGGTCGGCGGCTTCAGGCGCGCGACACGCCCGCCCTCCTGGTCGATCAGGATGGGCGCATCCCGACCGACACAGTCCCGCAATTCCAGCGTCAGTCGGGACAATTGGCGCACGCCTTCCACATTGCGGGCAAACAGGATGAAGCCCCACGGGTCCGCATCTCGGAAGAAGGCTTTCTCGTCCGCACTGAGCGTGAGCCCTTGCAGACCATAAATCGCGGACGACAGGCTCATCGGCGGGCCACCAGGCAATCCTGACCGCGCGATTGCAGGGTCG